>NZ_JBQEOV010000011.1:0-197500 GCF_052045435.1 Acidovorax sp. 22279 | reverse complement strand
GCAGCCATCATTTAAAGAAAGCGTAATAGCTCACTGATCGAGTCGTCCTGCGCGGAAGATGTAACGGGGCTAAGCCAGTTACCGAAGCTGCGGATTTGCAATTTATTGCAAGTGGTAGGAGAGCGTTCTGTAGGCCTGTGAAGGTGTCTGGTAACGGATGCTGGAGGTATCAGAAGTGCGAATGCTGACATGAGTAGCGTTAAAGGGGGTGAAAAGCCCCCTCGCCGTAAGCGCAAGGTTTTCTACGCAACGTTCATCGGCGTAGAGTGAGTCGGCCCCTAAGGCGAGGCAGAGATGCGTAGCTGATGGGAAACAGGTCAATATTCCTGTACCGATCAATAGTGCGATGTGGGGACGGAGAAGGTTAGCTCAGCCAACTGTTGGATATGTTGGTTCAAGCCTGTAGTCGTGCTCGGTAGGCAAATCCGCCGGGCTTAGATGAGGGGTGATAACGAGTCTGCTTGCAGACGAAGTGAGTGATACCCTGCTTCCAGGAAAAGCCACTAAGCTTCAGCTATTGACGACCGTACCGCAAACCGACACTGGTGCGCGAGATGAGTATTCTAAGGCGCTTGAGAGAACTCAGGAGAAGGAACTCGGCAAATTGATACCGTAACTTCGGGAGAAGGTATGCCCCAAGTAGGTGAACTCGTACAGAGGGAGCCCAACGGGGTTGCAAAAAATCGGTGGCTGCGACTGTTTAATAAAAACACAGCACTCTGCAAACACGAAAGTGGACGTATAGGGTGTGACGCCTGCCCGGTGCTGGAAGATTAAATGATGGGGTGCAAGCTCTTGATTGAAGTCCCAGTAAACGGCGGCCGTAACTATAACGGTCCTAAGGTAGCGAAATTCCTTGTCGGGTAAGTTCCGACCTGCACGAATGGCGTAACGATGGCCACACTGTCTCCTCCTGAGACTCAGCGAAGTTGAAATGTTTGTGATGATGCAATCTCCCCGCGGAAAGACGGAAAGACCCCATGAACCTTTACTGTAGCTTTGTATTGGACTTTGAACAGATCTGTGTAGGATAGGTGGGAGGCTTTGAAGTGAGGACGCTAGTTCTCATGGAGCCAACGTTGAAATACCACCCTGGTGTGTTTGAGGTTCTAACCTAGGTCCATTATCTGGATCGGGGACAGTGCATGGTAGGCAGTTTGACTGGGGCGGTCTCCTCCCAAAGCGTAACGGAGGAGTTCGAAGGTACGCTAGTTACGGTCGGACATCGTGACGATAGTGCAATGGCATAAGCGTGCTTAACTGCGAGACTGACAAGTCGAGCAGATGCGAAAGCAGGACATAGTGATCCGGTGGTTCTGTATGGAAGGGCCATCGCTCAACGGATAAAAGGTACTCTGGGGATAACAGGCTGATACCGCCCAAGAGTTCATATCGACGGCGGTGTTTGGCACCTCGATGTCGGCTCATCTCATCCTGGGGCTGTAGCCGGTCCCAAGGGTATGGCTGTTCGCCATTTAAAGAGGTACGTGAGCTGGGTTTAAAACGTCGTGAGACAGTTTGGTCCCTATCTTCCGTGGGCGCTGCAGATTTGAGGAAGCCTGCTCCTAGTACGAGAGGACCGGAGTGGACACACCTCTGGTGTATCGGTTGTCACGCCAGTGGCATTGCCGAGTAGCTAAGTGTGGAAGAGATAACCGCTGAAAGCATCTAAGCGGGAAACTCGTTTCAAGATGAGATCTGCCGGGGCCTTGAGCCCCCTAAAGAGTCGTTCAAGACCAGGACGTTGATAGGTCAGGTGTGGAAGCGCAGTAATGCGTTAAGCTAACTGATACTAATTGCTCGTGCGGCTTGACCCTATAACTTTGATAGCCAACACGCAACCAGCGTGAAGCTCAAAGTCTGTTATGCCAAGTTAGACGCAGTCAAATACACAAAATCTGATTCCAGACTCTATGAATTCGCCAGGCAGTTCACAAAAACTGCCCAGCACCAAGTTATGCCTGATGACCATAGCAAGTTGGTCCCACTCCTTCCCATCCCGAACAGGACAGTGAAACGACTTTGCGCCGATGATAGTGCGGGTTCCCGTGTGAAAGTAGGTCATCGTCAGGCTCTTACAGCCCAGAAAACCCCAGTCAGATATGACTGGGGTTTTTTGCTTTCCAGGCGCACAAAATTATTTAGACCACTTAGGCGCCTATATCGACTCACACGCCTTTCCGGCGTTGATCACCATCTATCAGCGTGGCTGAGTGTGCTATTTAGTTGCTGCTCAATAAGCGCTGGCTGGCCACGCATTGGGTGCGGTTATCCACCGTTCGGTGCGCGAAATCTCTGAACCCCGGCTTGGTCGAGAAAGCGCTCCAGCTTCCCATCCATCCACAGATGATGAAGATGTGCCAGCGCCTCACCCATAGCAAAAGTCATCTGGTGGGTGTCCAACTGGCGTTGAAACAGAATTGGCAAAGTATCCGCAGCGCATAGTGCGCGGCTGTGCGCGGCTTGCAAAATCTCAGTGAGCCGCTCGCGGTGATGGTCTTGTAGCTGTGCAACGCGCGTGCCCAGGCCTGTAAACGGCTTGCCATGCGATGGAAGCACCAAGGTGTCTTTTGGTAGATCCAGATACCGCAAGAGCGAAGTCAAGAACAGCTGTAGCGGGTTGGCCTCTGGCTCGCTGGCGTGGACACTGACATTGGTGGAGATGCGCGGCAACACCATGTCTCCGCTGATCAAGGTGGTCAGCTCAGCGCAAAACAATGCCATGTGTTCGGGTGCGTGGCCGTAGCCGCTGATGCAACGCCAGGTGTGGCCCCCGATGTTCAACGTGTCTCCATCCATGATTCTTCGAAAACGGGGTGGGAGAGCAGGGACCAGGGTCGGAAAATACGAAGCGCGTCCTCGCACATGGTCCAAAAAGGACGGTTCTTGTGCACCGTGCAGCGCATAAAAATCGGCCCCTGCTTCCCCGCCAAACCCCAGCGGGTCATAGATGGCGACACGCGCTACGTTGTAGTCCGTGGCACTGATCCACAAGCGCACATCCCAGCGCTCGCACAGCCAATGTGCCAGCCCGATATGGTCTGGGTGCATGTGGGTCACGATGACGCGAAGAATGGGCAAGCCCTCCATGCAGTTTGCAAATATCTGCTCCCACTGCGCGCGGCTCGCAGCGCTGTCGATGCAGCAATCCACCACGGTCCACCCGTCCACCAGCACACCGCCAGCATCCGGCTGGCGATCGCGCAGCAGCCACAGATTGATGTGATCCAGGGCAAAGGGCAGGCCCATACGGATCCAATGCACTCCAGGCGCGACCTCCAAGGTGGCGCCCTCGACGGGCAGCGCGTCGCCGAGCGGGTAGTGGATCTGGTGTTCAAGTGGATTCATGGAGGCGGTGTGATGGGTTAGCATTGACGTTAACGTAAACGTCATGCATTCGATGCATTGTAGGGAGCTGCAGCCACCCGGCTGTCTCCTGTGCGAAACCGATACTGCTGTGTGCAGCACCCACCATGGCCAATACCTACACCATCAGCGACCTTGCCAAAGAGTTCGATCTCACCACCCGGGCGATCCGTTTTTATGAAGACATGGGCTTGCTGCAGCCTGAACGCACCGGCGCCGCCGGCCGCAACCGGGTGTACAGCGCACGCGACCGCACGCGGCTGCGCCTGACGTTGCGGGCCAAGCGCCTGGGACTGTCTCTCACGGAAGCCAAGGAGATCATCGACCTCTATGACAGCCCCCGTGATACCGGTGTACAGCTCCGCAAGTTTCTGGACGTGCTGGTGGTCCATCGCAAACAACTCGAAGAGCAAATGGCCGATCTGCAGGCCAACCTGGAAGAGGTGCGCGAGCACGAAGAAGAGGCGCGCACGCTACTGGCCAAGGTAGAAAAGCAAAATTGATCCATAATTGACGTTTACGTAAACGTAAATCAGGAGACTGCAGTGAGCACGCCCCCCTTTGAGCCGCGTTGCATTGACTTTGCCGACCGCGTGCGCGACAGCTTTGCGCGGCAAGGGGCCATGCAGACGCTTGGCGCGTCGCTGGGATTGGTGGCGCCAGGTGCTGTAGACATTGAACTCCCATGGGCAGCCGCCCTGACCCAGCAGCATGGTTTTCTCCATGCGGGCATGGTGTCCACCGCGCTGGATTCGGCCTGCGGATATGCCGGTTTCACCCTCATGGCGGCCGATGCCGCCGTGCTCACCATCGAATTCAAGATCAACTTGCTGGCCCCTGCCAAAGGCGAGCGATTCCGCATGGAAGGACGGGTGCTGAAGCCCGGCCGCACCATCACCGTCTGCGAAGGCCGAGCCTTCGCTATCGACGGCAACCAAGAAAAGCTGGTCGCCACCATGGGGTGCACTCTCATGGCGGTCACCGGACGCGACAGCATCCAGGGCTGAGCCCTGCCCATTTCCCTACCTTCTACGAGGAGACAAACCCCATGAGCATTCCCGCCAACCTTCCCGGCCTCAACTTCCAGCTGGGCGAAGATATCGATGCCCTGCGCGATGCCGTGCGCGACTTCGCGCAGGCAGAGATCGCTCCCCGCGCGGCCGAGATTGACCGCAACGACCAATTCCCCATGGACCTGTGGCGGAAGATGGGTGATCTGGGCGTACTCGGCATCACGGTGCCCGAGCAATATGGCGGCGCCGCCATGGGCTACCTCGCCCACATGGTGGCGATGGAAGAAATCTCCCGCGCCAGTGCGTCGGTGGGCTTGTCCTATGGCGCTCACAGCAACCTGTGTGTGAACCAGATCAACCGCAACGGCAACGAGGCACAAAAGGCCAAGTACCTGCCCAAGCTCATCAGCGGCGAGCACGTGGGCGCGCTGGCCATGAGTGAGCCCGGCGCGGGCTCCGACGTGATCAGCATGAAGCTCAAGGCCGAGGACAAGGGCGGCTACTACCTGCTCAACGGCAGCAAGATGTGGATCACCAACGGCCCCGATGCGGACACCCTGGTGGTGTATGCCAAGACCGAGCCTGAAATGGGGGCACGCGGTGTCACGGCTTTCCTGATCGAGAAGGGTATGAAGGGCTTCTCGATTGCGCAAAAGCTCGACAAGCTGGGCATGCGCGGCAGCCACACCGGCGAGCTGGTGTTCCAGGACGTCGAGGTGCCCGCTGAGAACGTGCTGGGTGGCTTGAACCAGGGCGCCAAAGTGCTCATGAGTGGCCTGGACTATGAGCGCGCGGTGCTGACCGGCGGCCCCCTGGGCATCATGCAGTCGGTGATGGACAACGTGATCCCTTACATTCACGACCGCAAGCAGTTCGGCCAGAGCATTGGCGAGTTTCAGCTCATCCAGGGTAAGGTGGCCGACATGTACACCGTGCTGCAGGCGGGTCGCTCGTTTGCCTACACTGTGGCCAAGAACCTCGACATGCTGGGCACCGACCACGTGCGCCAGGTCCGCAAGGACTGCGCCAGCGTGATTCTGTGGTGCGCCGAAAAGGCCACCTGGATGGCCGGCGAAGGCGTGCAGATCTATGGTGGCAATGGCTACATCAACGAGTACCCGCTGGGCCGCCTCTGGCGCGATGCCAAGCTGTACGAGATTGGTGCCGGCACCAGCGAGATCCGCCGCATGCTGATTGGCCGCGAGCTGTTTGCCGAAACCTGCTGACCTGCGACAACTGATCGACCAACCCTCACACACCAAGGACCCCATGCCTTCCTCCATCGACGACCTGTTTGTTCACAACCGCGCCTGGGCGGCCCAGATGGAGCGCGAGCGGCCCGGCTTTTTCACCAGCCTGCTGGCGCAGCAGAAGCCCAAGTACATGTGGATCGGCTGCTCCGACAGCCGGGTGCCCGCCAACCAGATCACCGGGCTGGAGCCTGGTGAGGTCTTCGTTCACCGCAATGTGGCGAACGTGGTGGTGCCGACCGATCTCAACTGCCTGTCGACCATCCAGTATGCGGTGGACCAGCTGCGCATCGAGCACCTGATGGTGGTGGGCCACTACGGTTGCGGCGGTGTGCTGGCCGCGCTGGAGGGTACGCGCGTGGGCTTGGCCGACAACTGGATTCGCCATGTGCAGGACGTGCGTGACCGCCACCGCGACCTGATTGCCGCCACCGCGCCTGAGTGGCGCCACGACGTGCTGTGCGAGCTCAACGCCATCGAGCAGGTCGTCAACATCGCGCAGACTACCGTCATGCTGGACGCCTGGGGCCGGGGCCAGAAGGTTACGCTGCATGGCTGGTGCTATGGCCTCAAGGACGGGCTCATCAACAACCTGCACATGTCGGTGGACAGCACCGAAGGTCTGGAATCGCTGTACAAAGCAGCGATTGCTGGCGTGGCTGCTACCCGTCGGCAGTAAGCCGGGCGCCCGGCCTACGCATGCGACGGTTGCGCTGACAAGGATGCCCGCCACCATGTTCCCGCAACGCCTTGATGCGCCCCAGGCCTACGGCATTGCCAAGGCCATGATGGACGGCTTCAACCGGCATTACCGGTTGTTCCGCACCGAGTCCGCGCGCGCCAAACACCGTTTTGAAACCGCTGACTGGCACGGCCAGCAGCGGGCGCAGCGCGAGCGCATCGAGTTCTACGACCTGCGGGTGAAGGAATGCGTGCGCCGCCTGGAGAAAGAGTTCGAGGCCGGCGCGCAGCCGATGGATGTGTGGCACCAGGTCAAGCTGCACTACATCGGGCTGCTGGTGAACCACCACCAGCCCGAGCTGGCCGAAACCTTCTTCAACTCGGTCACCACCAAGATCCTGCACCGCACGCATTTCCACAACGACTTCATCTTTGTGCGGCCTGCGGTCAGCACCGAATACATCGAGAACGACGAGCCTGCCGCGCGGCCCACCTACCGCGCCTACTACCCCACGCGCGACACGCTGGGCGACACCTTCCAGGCCATCGTCGAGAACTTCCAGCTGCAGCGCGAATTTGCCGACCTGCCACGTGACACCGCTTGTGTGGTGGGCGCCATGCGCAGCCGGCTCGACAAGGTGAGGCTGCGCACCAACTTCCAGATCCAGGTGCTCACCAGCCTGTTCTTTCGCAACAAGGGCGCGTATGTGGTGGGCAAGATCATCAACGGCTTTAACGAGGTGCCGTTTGCGCTGCCCATCCTGCACGACGACAGCGGCAAGCTGACCATCGACGCCGCGCTGTTCGGCGAAGACGACATGCAGATGCTGTTCAGCTTTGCCCGCGCCTACTTCATGGTGGACATGGAGATCCCCAGCGCCTACGTGCAGTTTTTGCGCAGCCTCATGCCGCGCAAGCCGCGCGCCGAGATCTACAACGCCCTGGGCCTAGCCAAGCAAGGCAAGACACTGTTCTACCGCGACTTCCTGTACCACCTCAAGCATTCCAGCGACCAGTTCCGCATCGCGCCGGGCATCAAGGGCATGGTGATGCTGGTGTTCGACCTGCCGAGCTTCCCGTTCGTGTTCAAGCTCATCAAGGACTACTTTCCGCACCAGAAGGAAACCACACGCGAACAGATCAAGGCCAAGTACCTGCTGGTCAAGCAGCACGACCGCGTGGGCCGCATGGCCGACACGCTGGAGTACAGCGAGGTTGCCTTCCCCCGCGACCGCTTTGACGATGCGCTGATTGCCGAGATCGAGAAGTTCGCCCCCAGCCAGCTCGAAATCAGCGACCGCGACGGCGACGGCCAGACCGAGGTGATCATCAAGCACCTCTATATCGAGCGGCGCATGATCCCGCTCAACATCTACCTGCAGGAGGCCTTCGACACCGGCCTGTCCGACCCGCGCGCGCGCCAGCAGATGGAACACAGCGTCATCGAATACGGCAACGCCATCAAGGACCTCGTGGCCGCCAACATCTTCCCCGGCGACATGCTCTGGAAGAACTTTGGTGTCACGCGCAACGGCAAGGTCGTGTTCTACGACTACGACGAGATCGAATACCTCACCGACTGCAACTTCCGCCGCGTGCCCACGCCGCGCAACGAGGAAGAAGAGATGAGCGGCGAGGTCTGGTACAGCGTGGGCCCACGCGATGTGTTCCCCGAAACCTTTGGCCCCTTCCTGCTGGGCAACGACGCGGTGCGCGAGGTGTTCATGCAGCACCACGCCGACCTGCTCGACGCCGCGTTCTGGCAGTCGCACAAGGAGCGCATCCAGGCGGGTCATATGTTTGATGTTTTCCCCTACGACACGGAGCGGCGCTTTGCGCAAGGCGCTGCGGCCCGCTGAGCGCCCGCCAAAACCCCGGTTTTCGTCCCCACTTTTCCTCTGACCCTTACCCAGGAGACCTTCACCATGTCCATCCAAGACCCCATCGTCATCGTTGGCGCTGCACGCACCCCCATGGGCTCGTTGCAGGGCGACTTCTCCAGCCTGGCCGCGCACGACCTGGGTGGCGCCGCCATCAAGGCCGCCATCGAGCGTGCCGGTGTCTCGCCCGACGCCGTGGGCGAAGTGCTATTTGGCAACTGCCTGATGGCCGGCCAGGGCCAGGCACCCGCGCGCCAGGCCGCGTTCAAAGGCGGCCTGCCCAAGGGCGCGGGCGCCGTCACGCTCAGCAAGATGTGCGGCTCCGGCATGAAGGCCGCGATGATGGCGCACGACATGCTGCTGGCCGGCACGCACGACGTGATGGTGGCGGGCGGCATGGAAAGCATGACCAACGCCCCCTACCTGCTGCAAAAGGGCCGAGGCGGCTACCGCCTGGGCCACGACCGCATCTTCGACCACATGATGCTCGACGGCCTGGAAGACGCTTACGAAGCGGGCCGTAGCATGGGCACCTTTGGCGAAGACTGCGCGGCCAAGTACAGCTTTACGCGTGAGCAGCAGGACGCGTTTGCCACCACCAGCGTGCAGCGCGCCAAGGCGGCCACCGAGTCGGGCGCCTTCGCGGCCGAGATCGTGCCCGTCACCGTCAAGACCCGTGCGGGCGAGACCGTGGTGTCGGTGGACGAAGGCCCGGGCAAGGTCAAGCTCGAAAAGATCGCCACCTTGAAGCCCGCGTTCAAGAAGGACGGCACCATCACCGCCGCGTCCAGCTCCAGCATCAACGACGGCGCGGCCGCGCTGGTGATGATGCGCGAGTCCACGGCCAAGAAGCTGGGTGCCAAGCCCCTGGCCCGCATCGTGAGCCACGCCACGCACGCACAAGAGCCCGAGTGGTTTGCCACCGCCCCCCTGGGCGCCACACAAAAGGCACTCGCCAAGGCCGGCTGGCAAGTGGGCGACGTGCAGCTGTGGGAGATCAACGAAGCCTTTGCCGTGGTGCCCATGGCGTTGATGAAGGAATTGGACCTGCCCCATGACAAGGTCAACGTGAACGGCGGCGCCTGCGCACTGGGCCACCCGATCGGCGCCAGCGGTGCGCGCATCATGGTCACGCTGATCCATGCCCTCAAGGCGCGCGGCCTGACCAAGGGCCTGGCCACGCTGTGCATCGGCGGTGGCGAGGCCACGGCCGTGGCGCTGGAACTCGTCTGAGGCCGCTGGCTGGAGATGGGATGATCCCCGACTTTGCACAAGGACCGCGATGACCACTCCCTCTCCCGCCATCGGCGCCTTCTGGCGCGCGTTTTCGGATGCCCAGGCATCGCTCCAGGCCCAGCCGCTGCGCGAGCGCGTGGGGGCGGCCAATGCGCTGATCGATCAGCACCTGGAAGGCCTGGCGCTGGAGATGTCCGGCGACGATGCCGATGCCGTGGTGGACCTCATCGTCACGGCCCACGGCAGCATCGAGCGGTTTCCGTTGCTGGCGCAGGTGGTGGCGGCCGCACCCGCGCTGCCGCACTACCGCGTGCGCGCGTTTCGCGAGCGCACCACGCAGCCGGACTTTCCCATCGGCATGGAAGGCTTTGAGCTGGCCACGTCCGAAGTGCTGGTGGCGCTGGAGCAGGACGGCGGGCAGGCGGCGCTGGAGATCCGCTTTGGCCGCGAGATCCCCAGCGACTACCAGGACCATGCGCGCAACATGGCATTCATCATGCTCGACCATGTGCTGGGCGAGTACGACTTTGCCGTGAAGGTGGGCGCAGTGGACTTTGTGGGCGAGCCCGGCGACACCCACACGCCTTGGGTGCCGCTGAGCCAGCTGCCCCCGGTGTTCGACCGCTACTGGACCGACACCCTGGGCCACACCGGCCACTTTCCCACGGGCGATGCCGAATGGGACGGGCTGGAACTGCAGTTTGATTGCCCCATCGACGAGGACGGCAACGAACTGCCTCCTGACGACATCGACAGCGAAGACGCGCCCGAGACCGGCGTGGTCATGGTCAACACCAGTGCCAACGCTGTAGCCATGCGGGCCGACCTGGCCTATGCCCTCACCGTGGACCTGGCGGTGCCCGACAGCGACACACTGACTGCCGTGCAAGACCTGCACGAGCAAGCCGCCACGCTGCTCCAAGTGCCGCAGCTGGGCATTCTGGTGCTGACGCTGATGCGCGCGGGCCGCCGGCAGGCGCTGTACTACGTGAGCGACGAGCAACTGGCCAAACAGACGCTGGCGCCCCTGCTGCAGCGCGACGAGGCGGCATCGCTGGAGCTGAAGGTGGCGTACGACCCCGCGTGGTCGGGCTATTTCGAGTACGCCGGATACCTGTCTGCCTGAGTGGGTGTCGCTGTTTTGTTTACTCCTGAATTGATAGCTCTTGGCGAATGATTCACTAGCGCTTGCGGCATATTGGGCTTGAAAATGAACTCCATACTCGTGATGGGCGCGTCCCGGGGCATCGGCCTGGAGCTGGTGCGCCAGTACACCGACGCCGGGCGCCGCGTGATCGCCACCGTGCGCGACGACGCCGGCCGCGAGCGCGTGCTGGCGCTGGGCGCCGAGGTACTCACCGTGGATGTGGCCAATCCCGCCAGCGTGAGCGGCCTGGCCTGGCAGCTTGACGGCGAAAAGCTGGACCTGGCGCTGTATGTGGCCGGTGTCATCCGCCGCCCCAACGCGCTCACCCCACCCACGCAGCAAGACTTTGATGCCGTCATGCACACCAACGTGCTGGGCGCCATGCAGGCCATTCCGCAGGTGGCGCCCCTGGTGGTGGAGGCGGGCGGCGTGTTTGCGTTTCTGTCCTCGTCCATGTCGCAGATCGGCAGCGTGCCGAACAGTGGCTCGTGGCTGTACCGCACCAGCAAGGCCGCGCTGAACATGGCCGTGGCCGCCGCGCAGCAGGACTACCCCGACGCCACGCTGGTCACCATCGACCCCGGCTGGGTGCAGACCGACATGGGCGGCGGCGGTGCGCCGCTGACGGTCGAAGACAGTGTGCGCGGCCTGCGCAGCACGCTGGCCAGCGTGACCGCTGCCGACAAGGGCCGCCTGCTGCACCACGACGGCCGCCGCGCTGCCCACTGGTAGTCCGCAAGCCACTAAGCCCCCGAATTTTTGAACAACGACTCTGGAGACACTCCCATGCTGCTGACCCAAGACCAGGAAATGATCCGCGACGCGGTGCGCGACTTTGCGCAAACCGAGCTGTGGCCGAATGCCGCACGCTGGGACAAGGAACACCACTTCCCCAAGGAGACTCACCAGGGCCTGGCCGCGCTGGGCGCGTATGGCATCTGCGTGCCCGAAGAGTTTGGCGGTGCCCACCTCGACTACCTCACGCTCGCGCTGGTGCTCGAAGAGATCGCCGCCGGTGATGGCGGCACCAGCACCGCCATCAGCGTGACCAATTGCCCGGTCAACGCCATCCTCATGCGCTACGGCAACGCGCAGCAAAAGCGCGACTGGCTCACGCCGCTGGCGCGTGGCGAAATGCTGGGCGCGTTTTGCCTGACCGAGCCACATGTGGGCTCCGACGCCTCCGCCCTGCGCACCACGGCAGTGAAGCAGGGCGACGAATACGTGATCAACGGGGTCAAGCAGTTCATCACCAGCGGCAAGAACGGCCATGTGGCCATCGTCATCGCCGTCACCGACAAGGGCGCGGGCAAGAAGGGCATGAGCGCGTTCCTCGTGCCCACCAGCAGCCCCGGCTACGTGGTGGCGCGGCTGGAAGACAAGCTGGGCCAGCACAGCAGCGACACGGCGCAGATCAACTTCGACAACTGCCGCGTCCCCGCCGAGAACCTCATCGGCGCCGAGGGCGAGGGCTACAAGATCGCCCTGGGCGCGCTCGAAGGCGGCCGCATCGGCATCGCCGCGCAGAGCGTGGGCATGGCGCGGAGCGCGTTCGACGCGGCGCTGGCGTATTCCAAAGAGCGCGAAAGCTTCGGCACCGCCATCTTCAACCACCAGGCCGTGGGTTTCCGCCTGGCCGACTGCGCCACGCAGATCGAGGCCGCGCGCCAGCTCATCTGGCACGCCGCCGCGCTGCGCGATGCCGGAAAGCCCTGCCTGAAGGAAGCCGCCATGGCCAAGCTGTTTGCCAGCGAGATGGCCGAGCGCGTGTGCAGCGCCGCCATCCAGACGCTGGGCGGCTACGGCGTGGTGAACGACTTCCCGGTGGAGCGCATCTACCGCGACGTGCGCGTGTGCCAGATCTACGAAGGCACGAGCGACGTGCAGAAGATCATCATCCAGCGCGCGCTGGCCTGAGCCAGGGTGCCACTGTGCCCGGCCCGCAGTGCGCGGGCCTTTCGGGCGCAGCTCAAAAAACGCTCAGCCCCTGAGGCGCAACTCGCGCTCCAGCAGCGCCAGACGCTCGGGCTCGGCGTGGTGCCGGGCCACTGGCTGCACGCTGGCAAACACGGTGCGCCCCACTTCGGCGCGCCCGCTCCAGGCCAAGGCCAGTGCGTAGTCGCAGGTGCACACGGCCAGTGAGGGCCAGGCGCCCGGAGCCTTGCGCACCAGCCCCAGAAATTGCTCACACGCCTTGCCCAGGTGGCTGGCGGCCTCGCCCGCCCGGGCCGGGTCGCGCAGCGCAATCATGCCCCGCACCCAGTCGATGAACGCTTGCCCGTGGGGTGGCAGCATGGCGGGCTGCAGCGTGTCCACGAGGCGCTGCGCTTCGTCGGTGTGGCCCGCGCGGGCCTCACCCAGGGCCAGGTCCAACTGCAGAGTGGGCTCTCCCGGCCGCTGCGCCATCAGCTCGCGCAGGCGGGCGGTAAAGCCCGCATGGTCGCCCGTGGCCAGGGGCAGGGTGTAGATGCGTGCCAGAAATTCGCCCTCATCTGCCGGGCGCATGGGGTGGATGCGCAGGCGCAGGAGGGCGGCGTCCACCCCTTCGGCGCGCGCCTCGAACCAGGCCATGCGCACGGCGGCATCCCAGGCGGGCTGTCGCAAAAAGGCGTGCCGTTCGGCGGCGCGTGCCAGCCGCTGCGCCAGTACGTCCAGGCGGGGCAGGTCGCCCGTGGCGTGCGCGTGCAGCATCTGCTGGTACATGCGCTGGAACTGGTGCATGTAGGCAAACACGGCCAGGGGCGCCAGCGTGGCCGCCACCAGAATGGCCTGCACCCACGGGCTCCACTGGCGCCATACGGCCAGTGCCACCAGGGCCACGCCCACCAGCAGCCAGGTGCGGTTGTTGCGCAGCAGCTGGCGCAGCGTGGTCCACAGGCCGGGGTTCTGCTGCGCTTCGATCTGGTCACGTGCCAGCTGGCGCAGGGCCTTCACGTCCAACGGGCCCAGCACGTCGTCAGCCATCTCGGTCAATGCACGGGCATACAGACCCGAGGTGTGCAGCTGCACCTGGGTCAGCGGCGGTTGCTGCAGCGCTGCGATGGCCTGCAGGGCCTCTTCAGCTGTCTGGGCATGCACAAACCCCTCGGTGGGGCGGCCTTGGGCGTCTTGCGCCTGGTACAGCCAGCGGGGCTGGCCGGGCGGTGGGGGCGGGGTGGTCCCGGTGGTGGTCATGGCGTGGCTCCCTCCTGGTGTGATTTGCCAGCGTGTCGAGGTCGCCGGTCGTTGGCTGCGGATGGTAGGGGGCTGCGTGATCGCCGCGTGCAGCGGGCAGACGGGCGGTGCACCGCTGGCAGACGACCGGTGCCGTGATACCTGCCTTTGCCTGAGCAGGCCGCAGGCAACAACCGCACGTTCTGCGGCGGCTGGGGCTTCGAAAGACACCGGTAGGTGTACTACCGCGCTATTGGAAAGATAGCTGCCTGTGCTTATGGGAAAGGCACCGCGCTCTGGTCCTGCCGCCTGTTGCTGGGGGCCAGCCACTGCGCCAGCACAGCGTGCAGCTCTGCAGGGTTCACGGGCTTGCGCAGCACCAGGTAGCCCTCGTCTTCGGCGTCCCGCAAGGCGGGGGCGTCAAACTCGCCGCTGACCATCGCACCCCGGGCGGCTGGGCAGCGGGCCAGCAGCGTGCGCAGGATGTCAAAGCCGCTCTCGCCCGAGCGCAGTCGCTGGTCGCAGAAGATGGCATCTGGCACCAGGCCTTCGTCGAGCCGGCCATGGGCTTCGGCCCCGGTGGTGGCGTAGGCTGCCGTCACGCCCCAGGCTTCGAGCATGGCGCGCCAGGCCTTGAGCACCTGGGGGTCATCGTCCAGCACCAGGCACTGGCCCTGCAGCGGGCGGTCCATGATGGACTGGCGGTGTGCCGCCGTAGGGGCGGTGGTCGCGCCTGCATCGGGTGCCACATGGGCTGGCAGCCGCAGCCAGAAGCGCGACCCCTGTCCCGCCAGCGAACGTACGCCGTACGCCGCCCCCAACTGCTCGGCGCAGCGCGCCACCACAGCCAAGCCCAGGCCGTGCCCCGCTTCGTCCATCTGGTCGGCCCGCGCTCCCCGATAGTAGGGGCTGAACACCCGGGCCTGATCGGCGGGGGCAATGCCAATGCCCGTGTCCCGCACCTCCACCAGCCAGTCACCGCCGCGTGCGCGTGCGCTCACCAGCACCTTGCCCTGCGGTGTGTAGCGGATGGCGTTCTGCACTAGGTTCGCCAGCGCCTGGCGCAGCAGCACCGGCTCGGCCCACACGGTGGCACCACGGCGCGGCAGCCGCAGCCGCAGGGTCAGGCCGCCGAGGCTGGCTTGCTCGCGGAAGAGGCGCACAACGTCCGCCAGCAGCGCGCCAAGGTCCACGGCGGCTTTCTGGCCCAGCGGCTGCCCCGACTCCAGGCGCGACAGGTCCAGCAGCGCATTGAACAGCTGGCTCATGGCCTGCATGCTGGTGCGCAGGTCGGCCACCAGCGGGCGCAGGACCGGGTCGGTATTGCGCAGGTTGATCGCCTCCACCATCAAGGACATGGCGTGCACGGGTTGGCGCAGGTCGTGGCTGGCGGTGGCGAGGAACAGGTTTTTCTCGGTCAGGGCGCCTTCCGCCTGGCGCCGGGCTTCGGCCAGGGCCTCGTTGGCAGTGCGCGTGCGGCGGTACAGCCAGAAGCTGGCGCCCGCTGCAAGCAGTGCCAGTGCCACCGCAGCCGCCAGTCCGATCTGCTGCATGCGGCGCACGCGCAGCTCGGCATCCTGCACCCGGTTGGCCTGCGCCAGCTGCTCGATCTGGCGCTGCCGTTCAGCGCTGTCAAAGCGCTCCTGCAAGGTCGTCACGGCCTGGTCGCGCTCGGCATGGAACAGCTCCTTGGCCAGCGCCTGCTGCTTGCGGGTGGTGGCCATGGCCTCGCGGTACAGGCCGGCTTGCTCGTACATGCGCGACAGCTCGCCCAGCAACTGCTCTTCCATGGGCAGGGAGCCCGCTTCGTGCACGAACCGGATGCCCGCCTCCACCTCGTGCACGCCAGCCGCAATGCGGCCCTGGCCCATGAGTGCAAAGCCCAGATTGGCTTGCGCCATTGCGGCCCCGTTCAGCTCGTGTGCATTGCGGTACGCGGCCAGGGCCTCGCGCATCACGGGCTCGGCCGCGGCATACGCCTTGCGCTGCAGCAGGACGTCGCCCAGGTTGTTCAGCGCCGTGGCCTGGAGCCCGGTGAGCCCTCCAGCGCGGGCGATCTGCAAGGACTGCCGGTAGGCGGCCACGGCGGTGTCGAGGTTGCCCTGCACGTTTTCCACATTGCCACGGTGCAGGTGCAGCCAGCCCAGCGCCTGCCGGGCGTCCAGCTTTTCGGCCAGGGGCAACGCCTCGCGGATGGTCTGCAGCGCCCGCTCCGGGTTCTTCATGTCGAAGTGCAGCAGCTCCAGGTGGGTGCGCGACCGCAGCTCAGACGTGGCCGCCTGGCGTGGCAGCGTGCGCGAGAGTTCCAGGCTGCGCAGCAGGTGGGTCATCGCCGTTTCGAACTGGCCGTTGCCGCTGTGCAGGGCGCCCAGCGTCAGGTGGTAGAGCCAGCGCACCCAGGGGTCGGGTGCGCGCTCGGCGGCGGCCGCTTCGCGCGCCAGTGCGTCCAGTCCGGCGCGTGTTTTTCCCGCCACGGCCAGTTGCCGGGCCTCGAAGCAGACAGCCAGCACCTGCGACGACGGATCTTTCTGCGCAGCGGCGAGCGTCTTCAGCTGCGCAATGCCCTCGGTCACCACCGTCGTCTGCCCGGTCTCGAAGGCCGCGTCTGTCAGCGCCGCCAAGTAAGTGCGCCGGGTCGCGGCATCGGCCGCGTTGGCAAAACGTGCCGCGGCGGCCTGCAGCGCCTGCACGGCTTCGGCGCTGTTGCGTTGCGACAGGTTTTGCAGCCGGTCCAGCTCGGCCAGGTCCGGGTTCAGTGCCTGCGCCCTCGCGGGCAATGCCGTCTGCAGGCACAAGGCCGCGACCAGCACCACAGCCCGGACGAGGCGCATCAGGGCAGCTCCAGCCGCCGCCCGCGCAGCAGGGTGATGGCCTCGACCCGTGTGCGCACCCGCAGCCGCTCCAGGATGCCCGTCACGTGCTCCTTCACGGTGCTCTCTGCAATATCCAGCTGCGATGCAATGCGCTTGTTGGGCAGCCCCTGCAGCACCAGCGCAAGGATCTGGCCCTGCCGCGCAGACAGCCCCAGCTCGGCCGGTGTCACCGGCAGGTCGCGGCTGCGCAGCGGCTGGCTGCCCGGATGGCCCGGCTCAAACCAGACCAGCCCGCTCAGCAATGCCTCCACCGCCAGCCCGAAGGTTTCAGGCGCCGCTTGTTTGTGGATGAAGCCCTGCGCGCCTGCCTGCCGGGCCTGGTCCATCACGGCGGGGTCATCGTCGCCACTGATCACCGCGATGGGCATTCCGGGGCAGTGGCTGCGCACCTGGGCGATCAGGCGCACGGCGGCGCCTTCTGCCAGCCAGAAGTCGATGAGCGCGATGGCCGGTGTGCCCCGCGTGTCCACCCAGCGCAGAAGGTCGTTTGCCCCTGCTGCCACCACCACGTCCATCTGCGGCAGTCGGGCGCGCAGGAATTCGGCCATGCCGTGTGCCACCAACGGATGGTCGTCAAGAATGAGCGCGTACTGAGAGGTGGAGGACATGCGGTGGTGGAGGGCGCGCAACCCGGCGGGATGCCGGTGCCAGAAGGTATGCCTGCGGGCAAATTCTGCCAAGTGTTCAGCAGGATCGGCGGCGCGCAAACCCTACCAGCGTAGGGTTTCGCACGGGATGGGGTGCTGCACAGAATCCGCGCTCCATTCACCATCACGAGGTTTCTGTTCATGACACGACAAGCCAGCGCAACGGGTGCCGGGCGCACCTGGCACTCTGCACGACCTATCTTCCGCTGGGCCCCCCTGGGCCTGGCTGCCGCCTTGCTGGTGGGCTGTGGCGGCGGTGATGACGACAACGGCACGCCTCCGCCCAGCGCTGGCGCATTCAGTATCGGCGGCGCGGTCAGCGGCCTGGGGGCTGGCAAAACGGTGACGCTGCAGAACGCCGGCAAGGACGACCTGACGGTGAACACCAATGGCAACTTCGTGTTCGTCACGCGTCTGGACAACGGCATTGCCTATGCCGTCACCGTGAAGACCCAGCCCAGCGGGCAGCGCTGCACGGTGACGGAAGGCACCGGCACAGCCACTGCCAACGTGAGCAACGTGCAGGTGCGCTGCGAAAACCTGGCGGCTGCCACCTACACGGTGGGCGGCTCGGTCAGCGGCCTGGCGGGTGGCGCCGTGGTGCTGCAGAACAACGGGCGCGACGATCTGTCGGTCTCCAGCAACGGCGGCTTCACGTTTGGCACGGCACTGGCGGGTGGCACGGCCTACGCCATCACGGTGCGCACGCAGCCTTCGGGCCAGAGCTGCACGGTGCGCAACGGAACGGGCACGGTAGGGTCGGCCAATGTGAGTTCGGTGGACGTGAGCTGCGCGACGGCGCCGCTGGGGCTGCCGGAGGGCGACTGGAAGCAGGAGCTGTGCGTGGTGGTGCGGCCAGGAACCTGGGGACGCTCGCTGTGGCGCATCACCCGCCAGAGCGACACCCGCGTGACGGGGCAGATTGGCGTGGTGACCTATGCCGACGCCAACTGTTCCGGCACGGGCACCGTCGCAGGTCCGCTGACCGATGTGGGCAATGTGGCGTTCGACCGCAACGGCAGCACGGCCACGCTGACCGCTTTCTGGGGGCTGTGGACCCAGCCGTCGGGCCTGACATCGCGCGCCGTCTGGGCACGCAAGGGGCCCCGCCTGTGCATCTTTGGCGATCAGATACCCACCGCGTTCCCGACGGCGGCCAGCGTGGAGAGCTACGTGGACACCGTCTTGCCTGCCAAGACCTGCTACACGCAAAACTGAGTGCGGGCGGCTGTACGGCCCCCCAACCAACCCAAAGCCCCCGCAGCGAAGTTGCTGCGGGGGCTTTTCTTCGATCGGATGTGATCCGCTTTGTGTTGGAGCGCGCCCATTGCTGCAGGGCCACCCGCCCCGGTGTCCCCGCGGGGCATCCCTCAGGCTTCAGCGGGCGAGTTCAGCCGCCGTCGCCGCATCCAGCCGCCCGGATGTGGGCAGCCCCTTGTCGTTCTGAAAGGCGCGCAGCGCTGCCGTCGTCTTGCCGCCCATGGCGCCATCGGGTGTGCCGGCGTTGTAGCCCAGCTCGTTCAGGCGGGCCTGCGCATCGCGCAGCGAAAGTCCTGCGGTGGCTCCATTGTTTTGCGCGGCAGCACGCGCGGCCGATGTCTGCGAGGGCGGTGCGGCGCCGTCCACACTCAGCCGCCCGCCACCCCCCAGGCCCTGGCCCTTCACCGTCTGGGCGCGGTAGTTGCGCAGCGACTGCACCATCTGGTTGAACGCATCCATGAAGGCGGCCGCAATCACCTTGCCTTCGGCCGTGTTGGAGTAACCGCCCATGCGCGCGCCGCCCGATCCGCCCAGCAGTTGCCCCATGGCGCCAAAGTCGGTCTTGGCGGCACTGCCTTCCGACGCCGCCACTTGCACACCGGATCGGTTGTCGATGAGCGTGAGCAGCGCGCTGGCCTCTTTGGTGTTCATGTTGCCGCCGATGGCTGCCAGCAGGCCCCCCGCACGGCCACCGACCAGGCCGCCCAGCGATGCGGAGGCACCGCCTGCGTTGTTGTTCTGGAACACGATTTCGGGCGACAGGCCATAGTCCGAGGCCACCATCTGCCCCTGGCCAAACTGGCTGCCCTGCCGCATTTCGCCCGACTGCATCAGCGCGCGCTCGCGCGTCATCGCGTTCATGCCGGCGGCGCCGCGCTCCACCACCACAAAGCAGTTGGACTGCTGCACCAGCAGACGCAGCAGGTTGGCCGTGGGCGGCAGGCGGTATTGGTCACGCAGGATGGTGTACCAGCCAGCCTGCTGGTTTTCGATCAGCGAGACGGTGCCCAGCGGGCTTTCGCAACGCTCCAGCGAGTCGCTGGCGCCGGTAGAGGCTCCGCCCGCAGCGCTGCCGGTGGCCACGGTCTTGGCATCGGCGCTGCCCATGCGCATGTTGGTGGTCTCGCAGCCGCTCAGTAGTGCAGCAGCGGCCACGGCAGCGCTGACTGCGCACAGGCGCAGCGGGGTGGTTGAACGGGGCGGGGTGGCAGCGGCACGCGCGCGCCGTTGCTGGACAGAAAGGGTGATAGTCATGGTGACGGATGTGGCCGCATGTGCAGCGAAAGGGAGGAACACAAAGTCCTGATCTTTCGCCGTGCAGCCAATCACCGGCAACCCGACAGAGGTAGGGTGCAAGGGGTGGCGCACCCGGCCCGGAGTGCGCCCCGCGCTTATCAGAACGGTCAGCTGCTGGACAGCGCCGCGCTCTGCAACTGCGCCAGCGTCACAAACTCCAGCGCGCGGGCATGGGTGCATTCCAGGATCACCGGCGGTGCCACACCCGCCTCGTAGGCTTCTTTCCAGCGCAGGGCGCACAGGCACCAGCGGTTGTTGGCCTTGAGTCCTACAAACCGGTATTCGGGCCGGGGGGTGATGAGGTCATTGCCCCGCGACAGCGAGAAGTCCAGAAACGCCTGTGTCATGCGTGCGCAGATCACGTGGGTGCCGTGGTCGTGCTCGTCGGTGTTGCAGCAGCCATCGCGGTAGTAGCCGGTCAGCGGGTCGTAGGAGCAGGGCATCAGCATGGTGCCCAGAACGTTCAGTGCAGTCATATCGGGTCGCGTGTGTTGTGAGGGCCTATGGGGGGCGTAGATTGTTGGAGTGGGCGCGGGGCGGCTCAGCCCTCTTCGCCACGGCGGCGCAGCACCACGGTGATCTGCCCGTTGGTCTCGATGGTGGCGCGTTCCACTTCGTGCGCGTGCAGGCAGCCACCGGCGCGCAGTGCGGCCTCCACGTCGTCGCGGGTCAGCAGCTCCTTGCGCATCAGCGCCTGATTCAGCTCGCCCTGGTGGATCAGCACCTGGGCCTTGCCGTCCACCCAGCGCCCGATGCGCGGGAAGTGGAACGCCAGCCGCGCCAGCGCCACATGCAGCAGCATCAGCGTGCTGGCAGAGATCAGCCCGCCCACCAGCGAGTTGTCGCCAGCGTTCATCGAGTTCTGCACCGCGTTCGACAGGATCAGCAGCAGGATCAGGTCAAACGGCTCGTACTGCCCTGTCTGCCGCTTGCCCGACAGGCGCATGAACACCAGCAAGAACAGATACACCACCACGCCGCGCAGCACAAACTCCCACCACGGCACACTCATTTGCCACATTGCAAGGTTCCTTGTTGGATGCTTGGGTGGGGCCAGTCTACGGCCTGCGGCTTGCCCCTCATTCGCTGAGCGAAAATCCCGGGCAATCCCCCGCACGGCTCCGGCACAGTGCGCCCTCATTGCAGTGGCGGCCGAGTGGGCCTCCTCTGCTGCCCCCATCGAAAGTACCGCCCCATGCAACGCCGCCAATTCCACCAAACCAGCCTCATGGGGGCGCTGCTGTGCGCCACTGCGCAGCACGCCTGGGCGCTGTCGCTGGGCGACCTCACCAATGCCGACGCCTCCAGCGGCCTCAAGGCCGCGCTGACCCAGGGCGCGCAGGCGGCGGTGTCGCTGCTGGGCCGCAATGACGGGTTTCTGGGCAACCCCAAGGTGCGCATCGGCCTGCCGGGCTACCTGGACGACGCGGCCAAGGTGATGAAGTCGCTGGGCCAGGGCAAGCGCATCGATGAGCTGGTGGTGTCCATCAACCGCGCCGCGGAAGCGGCCGTGCCCATGGGCAAGGACCTGCTGGTGGGCGCGGTGCAGAATATGACGGTGACCGATGCCAAGAACATCCTCACCGGCGGCGACAACTCGGTGACCGCCTTTTTTGCCGACAAGACGCGCACGCCACTGGGCCAGCGCTTTCTGCCGGTGGTGAACCAGGCCACCGAGAAAGTCGGCCTCACGCAGAAATACAACGCCTTCGCGGGCAAGGCCGCGAGTTTTGGCCTGCTGAAGGTCGAAGACGCCAACCTGGCGCAGTACGTCACCGGCAAGACGCTGGACGGTCTGTACCTCATGATCGGTGAGGAAGAGCGCAAGATCCGCCAGGATCCGGCCGCCGCCGGCAGCGCCATCGCGCGCAAGGTGTTTGGTGCCTTGCGCTGAGAGACGTCACGATGCCTTTGCCACAGCCTAACGACCCCTGCCCCTGCGGGCGCCTGGCGCCTGCTGGCCCGGGTGGCAGCAAGGGCAAAAGCGCAGCCCCCTTGCCATTCGCCAGCTGTTGCGGCCGTTACCTGGCGGCACCTGGGCTGGATGCCATGGCCGCCCCCGATGCCGAAAGCCTCATGCGGTCGCGCTACACCGCCTTTGTGTGCGAGCGATCCGACTACCTGCAGGCCACCTGGCACGCCAGCACCCGCCCGGTCACGCTCGACTTTGATGCGGGGGCCAAATGGCTCGGGCTGGACGTGCGCCGACACGTCGCCACCGACGCCGACCACGCCGTGGTCGAGTTTGTGGCCCGCTACCGTGTCGCTGGGCGCGCCGTGCGCCTGCACGAGACCAGCCGTTTTGTGCGCGAGGAGGGGCGCTGGTTCTATGTCGATGGAGACCTCCATGGCTGAAATTCAAGCCAAAACCACCCCAAGCGCTAAGTGCAATATGCCCTGATAGCTATGAAATTTGAAGCAATCCTGTTTGACTGTGACGGCGTGCTGGTGGACAGCGAGCCCATCACCAACGGCGTGCTGCGCGACATGCTGGCCGAGGCCGGGTGGGTGCTGACGCCGGAAGAGTGCATGCGCCTTTTCATCGGCAAGATGGTGCGCAGCGAGGCCGCGCGCATTGAGCACCACACGGGCCGCCCACTGACCGACGAATGGATGTCGGCCTTCTACGCGCGCCGCAATGCTGCGCTGGAGGCGCAGCTCACCGCCATCGAGCACATCCACGGCGCTGTCGAGCGTGTGCACGCCCACCACGGCGGGCGCATTGCCTGTGCCTCGGGGGCCGACCGTTTCAAGGTCGAGATGCAGCTCGCCAAGGTGGGCCTGGCGCCGTACTTTGAAGGCCGCATCTTCAGCGGCCACGAAATGCCCGCCACCAAGCCCGCGCCCGATGTGTACCTTGCCGCCGCTGCAGCGCTGCAGGCAGCGCCCACGCGCTGTGCGGTGGTCGAAGACACGGTGACCGGCGTCACCGCCGGTGTGGCTGCCGGGGCCACCGTGTTTGCCTACGCCCCGCTGGACGATGGGGCCGCGCTGCGGGCTGCAGGGGCGCAGCACGTGTTTCGCAGCATGGCCGAGCTGCCCGGCTTGCTCGGCTGCTGACACGGGTCCACAAAAAAAGGGACATGGCGATGAACACCTTTGCGCGGGCCATGAAGCACACGGTACTGGCCGCCGCCCTGGCGCTGCTGGCGGGCTGTTCGTCGGTCAAACCCTGGATCAACGAACCCCTGCCTGCGGGCGATCAGAACATCCCTGTGCGCAAGTCCGAGCGCGACCCGACCATCCTCGTGGCCGTCACGCTGTCAGGTGGCGGCGCGCGGGCCGCCGCGTTTGGCTACGGCGTGCTGACCGAGCTGCAGCAGACGCGGTTTGTGTGGAACGGCCACCCCACCACCTTGCTGGACGCCACCGACGTGGTCAGCGGTGTGTCGGGCGGCAGCATTGTGGCGGCCTACTTTGCGGCGCATGGCATCGAGGGGCTGCCACGCTTTGAACAGGACTTTCTGCGCCAGAACTTCCAGAACAGCCTCATCACCCAGGCGCTGCGCCCCGGTAATCTGATCGACCTGACCTCCCCCTGGCTGGGCCGCACGCACCTGTTGGCACGGCGGCTGGACGAGCTGTATGGCGGCCTCACCTTTGGCGACGTGGAGCGGCGCCCGCGCCACCCGCAGCTGTTCATTACCGCCACCGACATGTCGCTGGGCACCGGCTTTGAGTTCACCTGGGAGCAGTTTTCGCTGATCTGCTCAGACCTGCGCAAGGTGCCGCTGTCGTTCGCCGTGGCGGCCTCGTCGGCGGTGCCGCTGCTGCTGAGCCCGATGACGCTCAAGAACTACGCCGACCAGTGCCCCGATCGTCCCTCCCCATCGGTCGCCGCGGCGGCGACGGGCGACTACCGCGTGCGGCTCAACCGCGCCCATGAACTGAGCTATGTGGATGCGCAGCGCAAGCCCTACATCCATCTGGTCGATGGCGGCCTGGCCGACAACCTGGGGGTGCAGCGCCTGCTGGACCGCGCCCTGGCCAATGGCGGCCTGCGCCAGACCTTCAGCGAGGTCGGCATACCGCCTGCCACCATTCGCAAGCTGGTGCTGATCACGGTAAACGCCGAGCGCGATCCCTCGGTCAACATCGACATGAGCGACAAGGTGCCCAACATGGCGCAGGTGGTGGACGCCCTGCTGTTCGGCACCGGCGCCCGCGCCACGCGCGAGACGCAAGAGTTCTTGCGCGACATCACACGCCAATGGCAGCGCTCGCTGGCGTCAGGCCCCACCGGCGCCAACGACGTGTTCGCGCCCGACGCGGAGATCCACGTCATCCCCGTCAACCTGCGCGACGCCCCCGACGACATCGCACGCCGCCGCCTGCTGCAGGTGCCCACGGCGTTTTCGATCGCGTCGGAAGAAGTCACCGACCTCATCGAGGCGGGCGGCAGCGTGCTGCGCCACTCGCCCGAGTTCCGGGCGCTGGTGCAATCGCTACTCAGCCCCGATCCCCATGTGCCACATGCACCGCCAGCGGGGCTGCAGGCCAAGGACTGAGGGCGCGCGCTCAGGGGCTCTTGACGGCGCTCAGGGACGCGTATCCGGCGCCGGGGTCGTGGGCACTCCCTGCTCCTCGGCAGCCCGCACCTGCGCTGCCATGGCACGCTGGTAGCCGGGCCGCTGCTGCAGCCGCTGCCAATAGGCCTGCGTGGCCAGGCCAAACTGCGCATCCAGCCCCAGGTGCTGCGCCAGCAGCAGCGCATACCCCACCGCCACATCCGCCGCCGTGAAGCGGCCCGCGCACAGGTGCTCGGTGCGGCTGTGGGTCAGGGCCGTTTCTACGGCGCGCAGCCGGGCCAGGAACCAGCGGCTGTAGTCCTCCACCACCTGCGGCTGCTGCCGCTCCGCAGGCTCAAAGCGGCCATAGCGCAGCACCAGCGTCTGCGGAAAGGTCAGCGTGGCATCGCTCATGTGCAGCCAGTTCAGGTAGGCGCCATACGCCGGGTGTGTGGGCGCCACGTCCAGCCCCGCGTCGGGGTGTGTGGCGGCAAGGTACTGGCACATGGCCGCCGACTCGGTCATGCGCACATCGCCTTGCACCAGCAGCGGCACGGTGCCCAGCGGGTTCTCGTCCAAAAACCACCGCGCCTTGGCGCGCGGCGGGAAGGGGAGCATGTGGAGCTGGTAGGGCAGTTGTAGCTCTTCGAGCATCCACAGGGGGCGGAAGGAGCGGGCGCTGACGCAGTGGTGGAGATGGAGCATGAAGGCAAGCGACAAGAGGGCGGGCGGGAGCGCTAGTCAGTGTAGTGGTGGCTGGCTGCGGACGCAGCCCCGTGGCAGCCATGCAGGGTGCAGATTGCGTCATTGGGCAACGTCCTGTCACGCTGGGCTCGCTTGGCGCCGAAACTCCGCCGGTGACTGCCCTGTCCACCCCCGGAACGCCCGGATAAAACTCTTCTCGTTCTCGAAACCCGCCGCCTCGGCCACCTGCTTGATCGGTCGCTGCGTGCGGTGCAGCAGCTCCACCGCGCGGGTGCGGCGCACCTCGTCTTTCAGGCCTTGCAGCGTGGCGCCTTCTTCCTTCAACTGCCGGTGCAGGGTGCGCGGTGACACATGCAACAGCGCGGCCAGTGATTCGGCGCTGTGCTGGGGCAGGGCGTGGGCGGGCTGGCCGGGCAGGGGGGCGGCCAGCAACTGGCGCACGCGCTGCACCAGCAGGCGGTCGCGGCGGTAGTGCAGCACCGTCAGGGGCAGGGCGTGCTGCAGCATCTGGCGCAGGGCCTGTTCGTCGCGGCGCAGGGGCAGGTGCAGGTAGCGGGCGTCGAAGTGGATGGCGGTGCGTGGTGCGTGGAAGGTGATGGGGCCTCGGAACAGCACGGCATACGCATCGGCGTGCGGGGGCGCATCAAAGGCAAATTCTGCGGCAATGAGCGGAATGCGCGAGTCCACCATCCAGCAGGCCAGTCCGTGCGCGTTGCGCAATACGGAGACCAGGCAGAACTCGCGCAGCGCACCCAGGTCGCGGGCCTCGGTGATGGCCAGGGTGGCGGTGTCGCCCTGGGTGGTGAGGTGCAGCGCAATGTCGTCTGCCAGCAGGCCATGGTGGCGGCACCAGCGGGCCAGGGCCACCTGCAGCGTGGGCGAGCTGATGCTGGCGCGCGCCAGCATGCCGTAGCTGCCCCAGGGCAGGCGGCGGCTGAACCAGCCCAGGGCTTCGTCGTCCAGCTCCTGCATGGCGGCGTCGGAGATCTGTTCCATCTGCCAGGCGGTGATGCGGGCGCTGTCGTCTTGCAGCAGCTGCGGCGCAATCTGTGCCTGGGCCAGGGCGCGTTCGGGGCTCATGCCGCGCCGTTCATAGGCCAGAGCAATGGCGCGCACGAACGCGATGGGCGTGGCCGCCGGTGCGATGGGCGTCGCTGCGGGGGCTGTGGCGGAAGCAGGCAGGCGGTGGGCGATAGAGGCAGGTGATTTCACGTTACAGAGTGTGCCAGCCGTGGCACGATTTGCAACCATTGTGGCAACCCGGCCGGGCCGTGGGCTTCTATGCTTGCCTATGCTTTCGAATGGCTTGCCACGCGTGCTCTGCCCGCGCTGGCCGGATGACCGAGGAGACAAACCTGTGACGACTGCAGCCGCAACACAATCCGCACCGCTGGTGGACAGCTACGCCCGTGGCGCTACCGATGTTCCCCTGATCGAGCAAACCATCGGCGCCTTCTTTGCCGACATGGTGGCCCGCCAGCCCGAGCGCGAGGCGCTGGTTAGCGTGCACCAGGGCCGCCGCTACACCTACGCCCAATTGCAGACCGAGGCGCACCGCCTGGCCAGCGCGCTGCTGGGCATGGGGCTCACCCCCGGCGACCGCGTGGGCATCTGGTCGCACAACAACGCCGAATGGGTGCTGATGCAGCTGGCCACCGCGCAGGTGGGCCTGGTGCTGGTCAACATCAACCCGGCCTACCGCACGTCCGAAGTCGAATACGCGCTGAACAAGGTGGGCTGCAAGCTGCTGGTGACCATGGCCCGCTTCAAGACCAGCGACTACTTGGGCATGCTGCGCGAGCTGGCGCCCGAGTGGCACCACCAGCAGCCAGGCCAGCTGGGCTCCGTGAAGCTGCCCCACCTGAACACGGTGGTGTGGATCGATGAGGCGGGGCAGGGCGCCGACGAGCCCGGCCTGCTGCGTTTTACCGACCTGCTGGCACGCGGCAACGCGGCCGACCCGCGCCTGGCGCAAATCGCCGCCGCGCTCAAGGCCACCGACCCCATCAACATCCAGTTCACCAGCGGCACCACGGGCTTCCCCAAGGGGGCCACGCTCACGCACCGCAACATCCTGAACAACGGCTTCTTCATCGGCGAATGCATGAAGCTCACGCCCGAAGACCGGCTGTGCATCCCCGTGCCGCTGTACCACTGCTTTGGCATGGTCCTGGGCAACCTGGCCTGTCTCACGCATGGCTCTGCCATCGTGTACCCCAATGACGGATTCGACCCGATCACCGTGCTGCAGACGGTGCAGGACGAGCGCTGCACCGGCCTGCACGGCGTGCCCACCATGTTCATCGCCGAGCTGGACCACCCGCGTTTTGCCGAGTTCAACCTCAGCACCCTGCGCACCGGAATTATGGCGGGCTCGCCCTGCCCCACCGAGGTGATGAAGCGTGTGGTGGAGCAGATGAACCTGCGCGAAATCACCATCGCCTACGGCATGACCGAGACCAGCCCCGTGAGCTGCCAAAGCAGCACCGACACGCCGCTGGACAAGCGCGTATCGACCGTGGGCCAGGTGCAGCCGCACCTGGAGGTGAAGATTGTGGACCCTGACACGGGCGCCATCGTTCCCGTCGGCCAGCGCGGCGAGTTCTGCACCAAAGGCTATTCCGTCATGCATGGCTACTGGGGCGATGAGGCCAAGACCCGCGAGGCCATCGACGACGGCGGCTGGATGCACACCGGCGACCTGGCGACCATGGATGCCGAGGGCTACGTGAACATCGTCGGCCGCATCAAGGACATGGTGATCCGTGGCGGCGAAAACATTTACCCGCGCGAGATCGAAGAATTTTTGTACCGCCACCCGCAGGTGCAGGACGTGCAGGTGGTGGGTGTGCCCGACCAGAAGTACGGCGAAGAACTCTGTGCCTGGATCATCGCCAAGCCCGGCACGCAGCCCACCGAGGACGACATCCGAGCCTTCTGCAAGGGCCAGATTGCGCACTACAAGGTGCCGCGCTACATCCGCTTTGTCACCAGCTTTCCAATGACGGTGACGGGCAAGATCCAGAAGTTCAAGATCCGCAACGAGATGAAGGACCAGCTGGGCCTGGAAGAACAGAAAACCGCTTGAAAGAGCCACAACGTATGACCATTCTCGACACCCAACTCAATGCCCGCTCGGCGGACTTTCTGGCCAACGCCACCGCCATGCGCACACTGGTGGATGACCTGCGCGCGCAGCTCGACAAAGTCGCCCAGGGCGGCGGTGAGGCGGCCCGCGCCAAGCACACGGCGCGGGGCAAGCTGCTGCCGCGTGAGCGCGTGCAGATGCTGCTGGACCCGGGAACGCCGTTCCTCGAACTGGCGCCGCTGGCCGCGCTCAACATGTACAACAACGACGCGCCCAGCGCGGGGCTCATTGCGGGGGTTGGCCGCGTGAGTGGCGTGGACTGCATGATCGTGTGCAACGACGCCACGGTGAAGGGCGGCACCTACTACCCGCTCACCGTCAAGAAGCACCTGCGCGCGCAGGAAGTGGCGCAGCAGAACCACCTGCCCTGCATCTACCTGGTGGACTCGGGCGGTGCCAACCTGCCCAACCAGGACGAAGTCTTTCCTGACCGCGACCACTTCGGCCGCATCTTCTTCAACCAGGCCAACATGAGCGCCATGGGCATCTCGCAGATCGCCGTGGTCATGGGATCATGCACGGCGGGTGGTGCCTACGTGCCGGCCATGAGTGACGAGTCCATCATCGTCAAGAACCAGGGCACCATCTTCTTGGGGGGGCCCCCGCTGGTGAAGGCCGCGACGGGCGAGGTCGTGACGGCCGAAGACCTGGGCGGCGGCGACGTGCACACGCGCCTTTCGGGTGTGGCCGACCACCTGGCGCAGAACGACATGCACGCGCTGCAACTGGCACGCAATGCAGTGCGCAATTTGAATAAAAACAAGCCGCAGGCGCCCGCAGATCATGCACCGGTAGCTCCTAAATTCGCAGCAGACGAGCTGTACGGCGTGATCCCCGTGGACACGCGCAAGCCGTTTGACGTGCGCGAGATCATTGCGCGCATCGTGGACGGCAGCGAGTTCGACGAGTTCAAGGCGCGCTACGGCACCACGCTGGTCACGGGCTTTGCACGCATCGAAGGGATGATGGTCGGCATCATCGCCAACAACGGCATTTTGTTCAGCGAGTCGGCCCTCAAGGGTGCGCACTTCATCGAGCTGTGCTGCCAGCGCAAGATCCCGCTGGTGTTCCTGCAGAACATCACCGGCTTCATGGTGGGCCGCAAGTACGAGAACGAAGGTATAGCCCGCAACGGCGCCAAGATGGTGACGGCCGTGGCCACGGCCAGCGTGCCCAAGTTCACCATCATCATCGGCGGCAGCTTTGGCGCAGGCAACTACGGCATGTGCGGCCGCGCGTACTCGCCCCGCTTCCTGTGGATGTGGCCCAATGCGCGCATCAGCGTGATGGGCGGCGAGCAGGCCGCAGGCGTGCTGGCCACGGTGAAGCGCGACGGCATCGAAGGCAAGGGCGGCCAGTGGAGCATGGAGGAGGAAGAAGCCTTCAAGGCCCCCATCCGCCGTCAGTACGAGGACCAGGGCCACCCCTACTACGCCACTGCGCGCTTGTGGGACGACGGCGTGATCGACCCGGCCGACACCCGCCGTGTGCTGGCGCTGGGGCTGGCCGCCACGCGCAATGCGCCCATTGAAGACACCAAGTTCGGCCTGTTCCGCATGTGAGGGGCTGCAGAGATGCGCGTGTCTTGTGGACTGTCTTGGGGTGTGGCGTTGGCGGTGCTGGCCAGTGCCGCGCATGCACGGGTGGTGGAGGAGCAGATCGATGTGCCCGTGCAGGTCAAAAACCCCTGGGGCAAGCAGATCGCCCAAGACATCCGCGTGACGGTCTGGTCCGACGACACCAACCCCCGGCCCGCGCCGATTGCACTCATCAACCACGGTCGCGCACCGGATGCGCAAGGCCGGGCCAGCCTGGGGCGGGCGCGTTATACCGATGCATCGCGCTACCTGCTGCGCCGTGGCTTTGTGGTGGCCGTGCCGACCCGCGTGGGCTATGGCGTGAGCGGTGGCGAGGACGTGGAGGACACTGGGGCCTGCAACAACCGCAACTACCCGCCAGGGTTCGACGCCGCAGCCGTGCAAATGTTGGCTGCGCTGAACGCTGTGCGCCAGCGGCCTGACGTGGCGACCGACAGAGTGCTGGTGGTCGGGCAGTCGTTCGGTGGCGCCAGCACGGTGGCCCTGGCCGCGATGAATCCGCCCGGAGTGGTTGCGGCCATCAACTTTGCAGGCGGCAGTGGCGGCGACCCCAAGGGCCGGCCCCAGAATCCCTGCTCGCAGCCAGCGCTGGAGCGCACTTTTCAGGCCTACGGTGCGCAGGCCAAGGTGCCTATGCTGTGGATCTACACCGAAAACGACATGTACTTCGGCCCCCAGTTGCCACGCCAGTGGCACGCTGCGTTCACCAAGGCGGGCGGCAAGGCGAGCTTTGTGCAGTTCCCGCACCATGGCGAGGACGGGCATTCCCTCTTCACGCGTTTCCCGCAGGTGTGGCAGCCCGCAGTGTCCGAGTTTCTGGATGCGAACGGGTTCCCCGCCGCCATTGCGCGTTGACTTGTCTGCCATGACGTTCGCCATCTACCTCTCTCCTCGCAAGGCCTTCGCCGCGTTGGCTCTTGTTGTCGCCTGCGTTGGCGTCTGCACTGGCGCCGCACGGGCCCAGTCGCCCGCTGGAGAGCCTGCGGCGCTGCACCAGGTGGAGTTGCCTTTGCCTTCCGGTACCGTGCTGCGTGCCCATTGGTGGCCAGCGCCCCAGCCATCATCCGCGCAGGCCAGTGCGTCTGTACAGCCGGCCGTTCTGGCGCTGCATGGCTGTGGAGGCCTGTTTGCCAAGGCGGGCGTGTTGTCCTCCCGCTACCGTGAAACGGCCGAAACGCTGCACGCCGCAGGCTATGCCGTGCTGATGCCGGACAGTTTCGGATCGCGCGGGCTGCGTGATGTGTGCCAGACCCGCTACAGCGACCGCAGCCTGAACGTGAACGACCGCGTGCAAGACGCGCGCGCGGCCCTGGTGTGGCTGGCCGCGCAGCCCGGCGTGGATGCGCGGCACATCGGCGTGATGGGCTGGTCCAACGGCGGCACCACCACGTTGAATTTGCTGGTGCAGCGGCTCACCCACCCGCGCGAGGGCGAGCCGACACTGGCCGGTGCTGCGGTTTTCTACCCCGGCTGCGGGCCGTTGCTCAAACACCAGGCCGTGGCAGAAAGTGTTCCGCTGCTGATGCTGCTGGGTGCGCTGGACGACTGGACCCCACCCCAACCCTGCGTGGACTGGGCCGGCGCGCTGAAGGCCCGCGCTGGCAGCGACGTGACGGTGCACGTGTACGAAGGCAGCTACCACGGCTTTGATGGCACTGCGCCCGTGCGCCTGCGCGGCGATGTGCCCAATGGCACGTCGGCCCATGGTGTGCACCAGGGCGGAAACCCCACAGCGCGCGTTCAGTCGCTGGCCGCGCTGCAATCCTTCTGGAAACGGGTGCTGGGCACCCCGACCGCGCCATGAACGCCACCGACCATTTCACCCAACTCGCACGCTACAACCAGTGGGCCACTGCTCGCCTGCTCGACGCAGTGGCGGAGGTACCAGGGGACGACTACCGGCGCGATGTGGGCCTGTTCTTCAAAAGCATCCACGGCACGCTCAACCACCTGCTGGTGGGCGAGCACCATCTGTGGTTCGTGCGCTTTGCCGAAGGCACCTCGCCCAAGGTGGCGCTGGATGCCGAGCTGGAGCGCGACCGCGCGCAGCTGGATGCCCGGTTGCGCGAAGGCGCTGCCCGCTGGGCACCGTTGATTGCGTCGTTCTCGCCTGATCGCTGGAGCGGCACGCTCGACTACACCACCATGCGTGGCACGGCGGCATCGCTGCCGTTTGCGGCCACGCTGGCGCATGTGTTCAACCACGGAACGCACCACCGGGGTCAGATCACTGCGGCATTGACCGCGCTGGGCCAGCCCTGTCCCGAGCTGGACTTCGTCTACTTTCTGCAAAACCCGTCCAAGCCATGAGCAGCCAGAACCTTTCCATCACTCAGACCGGCGCCGTGGCGCGCATCACGCTCACGCAGCCTGAAATTCGCAACGCCTTCAGCGATGAGGTCATTGCCGAGATCACCGCCGCCTTCATCGATGTGGGTGGGCGCGCCGATGTGCGCGCCGTGGTGCTGGCGGCCGAAGGCCCAGCCTTTTGCGCTGGTGCCAACCTCAACTGGATGCGCCGCATGGCCGACTACACGCGCGACGAGAACATCGCCGACGCGGGAAAGCTGGCCGAGATGCTGCGGGTGATCTATGAGTGCCCCAAGCCCACGGTGGCACGCGTGCAGGGCGATGTATATGCAGGCGGCATGGGCCTGGTGGCCGCGTGCGACATGGCCGTGGCCGTGGACACGGCGGGCTTTTGCCTCAGCGAAGTGAAGCTGGGGCTCATCCCCGCCACCATCAGCCCGTATGTGATCCGTGCCATGGGCGCACGCGCTGCGCACCGGTACTTCCTCACGGCCGAGCGTTTTGGCGCGGCCGAAGCCTTGCGCATTGGCTTTGTGCACGAGGTCGTGGTCGCTGACCAGCTCGACACCAAAGTGGACGAACTGCTCAAGGCCCTGACCAGCGCCAGCCCCAACGCTGTGCGCGTGTGCAAGAAGCTGGTGATGGATGTGGCAGAGCGGGAGATCAACGCGGGCCTCATCGCCGCCACCGTGCAGGGCATTGCCGACATCCGCGCCAGCGACGAAGGCAAGGAAGGTGTGCAGTCGTTCCTGAACAAGCGCAAGCCCAACTGGCTGAGCTGATCGCTACTTAACGGCCATGGACACCCTCTGGTTCAACATCGTGCAGTGGCTCCACACGCTGGGGCTGCATGTGGATGGCGGCACCGCGCGCGCTGTGGGCGACGCGGCAGCCACAGCAACGGCGAAGCTCGACATGCCCAGCCTGCTGGCGCTGGCCGCAGCGCTGGGCTGGGCCAGCGGCTTTCGGTTGTATGCCGTGGTGTTCCTGGTCGGCATGATGGGCGTGTTGGGCTGGATGCCCCTGCCGCCCGGCCTGGCGATGCTGCAGCACCCGCTGGTGCTGATGGTCAGCGGCTTCATGCTGATGGTGGAGTTTTTTGCTGACAAGGTGCCCTGGGTGGACAGCGCCTGGGATGCTGTGCACGCCTTCATTCGCGTGCCTGCGGGCGCCGCCTTGGCCTATGGCGTGTTCGGTGCCGACAACGCGACCATCGCCGTGGTGGCGGGGCTACTGGGCGGCTCGCTCTCTGCCACGGCCCTGGCCACCAAGATGACCACGCGGGCGGCGGTGAACACCTCGCCCGAGCCTTTTTCCAACTGGGGGCTGTCGTTCTTTGAAGACGGCCTGGTGGTGGCCGTGGTGTGGCTGGCCACACAGCACCCGGTGGCGTTTGGTATTGCGTTGGTCGTGATGGTGGTGGTGTCCGTACTGCTGCTGGTGGTGCTGTTCAAGTTTCTGCGCGCCGTCGTGCGGCGCTTGTCCTCTTTCTTTTCTGGTTCTGCCAAGGTGGCTTAAACATGTTCAACAAGATCCTTATTGCAAACCGTGGCGAGATCGCTTGCCGTGTCGCAGCGACCGCCAAGCGCCTGGGCGTGAAAACCGTCGCCGTGTACTCCGACGCCGACGCCGACGCTAAACACGTGGCCGTGTGCGACGAGGCCGTGCACATCGGCGGCAGCGCACCCAAGGACAGCTACCTGCGCTGGGAGCGCATCATCGAGGCCGCCAAGGCCACGGGCGCGCAGGCCATCCACCCTGGCTACGGTTTTCTGAGCGAGAACGAAGACTTCGCCAAGGCCTGTGCCGACGCGGGCCTGGTTTTCATTGGCCCCCCCGCCAGCGCCATCAATGCCATGGGGCTGAAGGCCGAGTCCAAGCGCCTCATGGAGCAGGCACAGGTGCCCCTGGTTCCCGGCTACCACGGTGCTGACCAGGACCCGGCGCTGCTGCAACGCGAGGCGGACCGTATTGGCTATCCCGTGCTCATCAAGGCCAGCGCCGGCGGCGGCGGCAAAGGCATGCGCGCCGTGGACAAGGCCGAGGACTTTGCGGCGGCGCTCGACTCCTGCAAGCGCGAGGCCATCAACAGCTTTGGTGACGACGCGGTGCTGGTCGAAAAGTACGTGCAGCGCCCGCGCCACATTGAGATCCAGGTGTTTGGCGATACGCACGGCAACTGCGTGTACTTGTTCGAGCGCGATTGCTCCGTGCAGCGCCGCCACCAGAAGGTGCTGGAAGAAGCGCCTGCGCCGGGCATGACGCCGGAGCTGCGCGCCCGCATGGGCGAGGCCGCTGTGGCCGCCGCCAAGGCTGTGAACTACGTGGGCGCGGGCACGGTGGAGTTCATCGTCGAGCAGCCCGGCGGCTACGACGCCCCCGAGCAGATGAAGTTCTACTTCATGGAGATGAACACCCGCCTGCAGGTGGAGCACCCTGTGACCGAGGCGATCACCGGCCTCGACCTGGTGGAGTGGCAGCTGCGTGTAGCGTCGGGCGAGCCCTTGCCGCTCCAGCAGCAAGACCTGCGCATCACAGGCCACGCCATCGAGGCCCGCATCTGTGCCGAGAACCCGGACAACAACTTCCTGCCCGCGACCGGTGCGCTCAATGTGTATGCGCTGCCCGATTGCGTGACGTTTGAAAGAGGCGCGGTGCGCGTGGATTCCGGCGTGCGACAGGGCGATGCGATCAGCCCGTTCTACGACTCCATGGTGGCCAAGCTCATCGTGCACGGCGACACGCGTGCGCAAGCCCTGGCCCGGCTGGATGATGCGCTGGCCCAGACCCACATCGTGGGCCTGGCAACCAACGTGCAGTTTTTGCGCCGCGTGGCACGCACCGATGCGTTTGCCCGCGCCAAGCTGGACACGGCGCTGATCCCGCGTGAGCAGGCTGTGTTGTTCCACCAGGAACCCGTGGGCTTGCCCCTGGCCGCTGCGGCGGCCGTGGCGCAGGCCCTGCTGAATGAGCGTACGAGCGAGGGCGTGGACCCGTTCAGCCGCCGCGACGGCTTTCACTCGCATGGCGTGGTGCAGCGCCGGTTTGAATTTGAATTTGGCGGTGAACACGCCAAGGCGCTGCTGACTTACGAGCGCGGTGGCGGCTTGCACTTGAAGGTGGGCGAGGGCGACGCTGCCGTGTCCGGTTCGTTGGTCTTTGGCGCAGCGCCCCAGGGCGCCATCGAGTTGCAGTTCGCCGGCCAGCGCACGCGCGCTGCCGTGTACGCGCAGGGCGAGGTGGACCATGTGTTCACCCCGCTGGGCGCCACGCAGATCACCGCCATCGACCTGCTGGCCCACGCGGGCGAGGCAGCGGCTGAAGGCGGACGCCTCACAGCCCCCATGCCCGGCAAGGTGGTGTCGTTTGCCGTGAAGGCGGGCGACAAGGTTGCCAAGGGGCAGCCACTGGCGGTGATGGAGGCCATGAAGATGGAGCACACCATCGCCGCCCCAGCCGACGGCGTGGTGCAGGAGCTGCTGTACGCGCCAGGCGACCAGGTGACCGAGGGGGCAGAACTGCTCAAGCTGGTAGCCGCCGACAAGGCCTGAGCCAAGTAGTGTCCCGAGTCGTCTGCAGGTGACAGCGCAGGGGGCCTAATGCGGCTACGCTTGGGCACCATGAAAATCACCTTTTGCTGTACCGATGCCAAGCCCGAGCCCTGGCTCCAGGGCTTTTCCGCCGCGCTGCCCGGCGTTGAGATTTCTGTTTGGCAACCCGGCGCCCCGCAGGCCGACTACGCCGTGGTCTGGGCACCACCCCAGCAGTTCATGGACGAACAGCCTGGCCTCAAGGCGCTCTTCAATATCGGCGCAGGGGTGGATGCCCTGCTCAAGCTGCGCTTGCCGCCCCAGGCCTTGGTGGTGCGGCTGGATGATGCGGGCATGGCCGTGCAGATGGCTGAATATGTGTGCCACGCGGTCATCCGCCACTTCCGCGAGTTTGATGGCTATGAGGCCGACACCCAGGCGGGCCGCTGGGGCTACCGCAAGCCACGCCTGCGCAGCGACTATCCCGTCGGTGTGATGGGCCTGGGCGTGCTGGGCGAGCGGGTTGCCAAGGCGCTGGCGCAGTTTGACTTTCCCATCAACGGCTGGAGCCGTGGCCCCAAGGCCATCGACGGCGTGCGCGGCTTTGCGGGCGCAGATCAATTCAATGACTTTCTGGCCGCGAGCCGCGTGCTGGTCAACCTGCTGCCCCTCACGCCCGATACAGCCAACGTGATCAACAAGGACACGCTGGGCCGCCTGTTGCCCGGCGCTTATGTGATCAATGTGGCGCGCGGTGCGCACCTGGTGGACGAAGACCTGGTGGCCGCCATCGACAGCGGCCACGTGGCTGGAGCCACGCTCGATGTGTTCCGCACCGAGCCGTTGCCAGCAGGCCATGCGTTCTGGACGCACCCTCGCATCACCGTCACGCCCCACACCTCGGCGCGCACGCTGCGCGACGAGAGCATTGCCCAGATCGCACGCAAGATGGTGGCGCTGGAGCACGGCGAGGCGGTGGCGGGCATCGTGAACCCCGCGCGAGGCTACTGAAGTCGCCGGTCCACGCGCTCGCGAGCGTAGAAAATGGCGGGCATGAGCACATCCACGTTCCGTCGTTTCTTTGGTCTTTTGGGCTGGATCCTGCTGGTGCCCAGCGCCTTGACCGCGCTGGGTGCGGCGTGGTTATTGGCCTCTGGCATGAACATGCTGGGCGACACGCACACCGCCAAGGGCCGGGTGGTGGCGCATGAAGAAATCATGACAGGCCCATCCCACCGCCGGGGGCTTGCCAAGAAGAGCATTGTGGAGTTTGTGGCGGGCGATGGGCGAACCTACAGCTTCACGGATTCGGTCGCACGCCAGCAGCAGGCCATCCACAAGGTGGGTGAGACTGTTTCGGTGCGCTACTCTGCCAAGGACCCGGTGCAGGCGGAAATCCGCAGTTCAACCACCGTGAAGATCGTGATCGGTGCAGTGATGCTGCTGTCCAGCGCCATCGGTATGGCTGTGGGCTGGCTGTTGCTGCGCTTGCGCCCCAGGTCTGTCGCATAGCCCTCTGTGCGCGGGCACAGAGGGTGTGCCTTTTCAATCCACCGTCACGCCGGCATCGCGCACCAGCTTGCCCAGTCGCTGCGCGTCGGCCTTGATGAGCGCCCCAAAGTCGGCCGCCGTGCCCCCCACCACGGGTGTGCCAATGGCTTCCCATTTGGTGCGGAAGGCGGGTTCCTTGAAGATCGCATTCACCGTGGCGTTGAGCTTGTCGACGGTGGCTTGCGGGGTGCCAGCGCGCACTGCAATGCCGTGCCAGCCGGTGATCTGGTAGCCCGCAATGCCGGCCTCCGCCATGGTGGGCACATTGGGCAGCACCTTGGCGCGTTCGCTGGATGTGACGGCCAGCGGAATGAGTTTGCCCGCCTGGATGTGGGGCAGGGAGCTACCGACGATGTCGAACATCACGTTCACCTGTCCGCCGATCAGGTCGTTGAGCGCGGGGCCAGCGCCCCGGTAGGGGATGTGCCCCATCTTCACGCCCGCTGTGGTGTTGAACAGCTCACCCGCCAGGTGCTGCGGCGTGCCGTTGCCGGCCGACGCGTAGCTCAGCACCGGCTTGCCGGCCTTGGCCATGGCCAGGAACTCGGCAAACGTCTTGACGCCCAGCGAGGGATGCACTTCCAGCACCAGCGGGAATGCCGACAGCTGGATCACCGGAGCCAGATCGGTCAGCGGGTTGAACGGCATGCTGGCGTACAGCGAGGGGTTGACCGCCATGGGGCCGCTGGCGGCCAGCAGCAGCGTGTGGCCGTCGGCTGGCGCCTGCTTGGCCACCTCCGCGCTGCCGGTGTTGCCACCAGCGCCGCCCTTGTTGTCCACCACCACAGGTACACCCAGGCGGCTTTGCAGCTCGGGCTGCAGCATGCGGGCCATCAGGTCGGTGGGGCCACCGGGCGGGTAGGGCACCACAAAGCGGATGGTCTTGCTGGGGAAGGCGGTGGCGGCCGTCTGCGCCGCTGCGTGACCTGCGATGCCCAGGGCTAGGGGCACGGCAAGGGCTGCGTGCAGCACGGTGCGCCGGGCGGTGCTAGGCGTGGACGAGTAAAGGTGGCGGTGGTGCATGTCTGTCTCCTGTGGGGATGGATAAAACCCGTCTGCTGCGGGTTGATGTCAATGAATGGGGAGCGCTGTGGGGCGGGGTAGCTCAGCCTGCGCCAAAGCGCTGCCGGATGTCGGCGGCGGTGGCCAGCGGGCGGCCCAGCGCGGCGGCCGCTTCGACGGCCTGGCGCACCAGCGCGGTGTTGTCGGGGGCCACGCTGCCGTCCTTGCACAGCAGGTTGTTTTCAAACCCCACGCGGGCATGGCCACCAAACACGGCGGCGGCGACCACGCAGGCGTTTTCTGCCGCACCGAAGGCGCACACGGCCCAGGGCTCGTTGCCGTCATGGGCGTTCAGAAACGGCAGCAGGTCGCGCGGGCTGGAGGTCTGGCCCGCGCTGTAGCGGCCCAGCACAAACAGCAGGAGCCAAGGTGCATCCGGCACCACGCCACTGGCGCGCAGCGCCTGCCAGCGGCGCAGGTCGGCCACGTCGTACAGGATGACCTGCACCATGGTGCGGCGCTGGGCGAGGCCGGTGAAGAAGCGCTGCAGTCCGGCTTCGCCGATCTCGGGCTTGTCTACTTCGCGCAGGCCGATGGACACGGCCTCGGGTTGCAGGGCCTCCACCATGGCGATCTGCGCGGGGGCCTGGTACACGCCTGCGGCTTCACTGGTGATCTGTATGACCATCGCGTCGCCCACGGCCTGGCGCACCACGCGCTGCGCCTCACGGTAGCCCTCCACGTCCAGGCTGTGGCGGCCTTGTGCGTCGCGGATGTGCATGTGCAGCATGGCCGCGCCTGCATCCAGGCAGGCTTTGGCCGTAGTGGCCAGCGTGGTGGGGGTGATGGGCACGGCGGGGTGGTCAGCGGGCTGTTTGTAGGCGCCGTTGGGGGCCACGGTCACGATCAGCGGGTCGGCCCACTGGCTGGCAATGGTGGGTGATGCGGGCGATGCACTCATGCGCGGGCTCCGGTGGTCGTTGGGGTGTCCGTCTGTGACGTGTCGGTGGGGGGCTCGATGGTGGGCAACTCGCTGGCAAGCAAAGCCAGGCCCTGGCGCAGCAGCGTGTCGTAGCGCGTGCGTTCGGCCCGCTTGCGGTCTTCGGGCCAGTCAAAAAAGCCCTTGCCCGTCTTCATGCCGAGCTGACCCTGCGCCACCTTGTCGCGCAGGGCCTGGGCGGGCACGTCGGTGTTCGACAGCGTGGGGTACATGGTGGCGGCTGCGGCGGTGTGCACCTCAATGCCTGCGTGGTCGCGCTGCAGCACCGGCCCGGCCGCCAGAAAACGGAAGCCAAAACCAAAGCGCACGGCGGCGTCCACGTCCTCCGGCGAGGCAATGCCTTCGTCGATGAGCGCAAAGGCCTCGCGCGAGAGCGCATGCTGCATGCGGTTGGCCAGAAAACCCGGCTTATCCTTCTTGACCAGCACCGGTACGCTGCCGCAGCCGCGCATGAAGGCGTGCAGCCAGGTGCCCAGCGCGGGGTCGCTGCGCTCGCCCAGCACCACCTCCACCAGCGGCACCAGGTGGGCGGGCATGAAGAAGTGCAGGCCCAGCATCCGCTGAGCCGTGCCCAGTCCCTGGGCGATGGCACTGATGGGAAAGCCCGAGCTGTTGCTGGCCAGCACGGCGTTGGGGGGGGCCACGGTTTCCAGCTCGGCAAACAGCTTTTGTTTGGCTGCCAGTTGCTCTGTGATGCATTCCACCACCAGCACCACGCCGTTCCAGTCCACATCCTGCAGGCTGGCGCACACCTGCACCGGGCCGGCGTGGGTAGCTTGGCCTGCGGCGGCCAGCTCCTGCGCAATGTGCGGCCGCAAGTGTTCGCGGCGGGCGGCGTGGGGGTCCACCACCGTGACCTGCGCGCCGCCACGGGCCAGGACCACGGCCACATCGGCCCCCATGGTGCCTCCGCCTACCACCACGGTGCGCGCGCTGCGCGGCGAACTGTTCTCCATCGTGTCTCCTTGATGCTCTCAATCTGTTCAAGCGGTGTGCTTGCGTTGAATTCAGTCTAGGGGCCCCACATTACGCGGTCCAGACGTCTTTTTCGATAGACTGATCGGTTATGAAGATCAATTGGTCCGCCCGCGAGGTGGATGTGTTCCTCTCCCTGGCCGAGACGCTGAGTTTTCGGCGCACGGCCTTGCAGATGCACCTGTCGCAGTCGGCGGTGTCGGGCACGGTGGCTCGGCTGGAGGAGATGCTGGACGTGCGCCTGTTCGAGCGCACCACGCGCACCGTGCAGCTCACGCTGGCGGGCGAGGTGTTTGCCGAGCAGGCGCGGTTTCTGCGCCACCAGATGGAGGAGACCGTGCGCCGCGTGCAGGAGGTGGCGCAGCTGCAGGTGGGTCGCATTGCGCTGGCGGCGCTGCCGTCGCTGGCAGCCGGGGCCGTACCCCGCGCGTTTGCCCGGTTCGCCACACAGCACCCGGGCGTGCAGATGGAGCTGATCGACAGCCTGGCGGGCCCGGCGTTTGACATGGTGCGTGCCGGGCGCGTGGACTTTGCCCTCACCGCCGCCAACCCCGCCTATGCGGATCTGGACTACACCCCGCTGGTGTCCGATCGGTTTGTGCTGCTGATGCAGCGCACGCACACCCTGGCCCGTGGGCGGGGTGCCATCGCCTGGGCCGAGGTGGCCGAGCTGCACCACATCTCCATGCCTGCGGGCACCAGCGTGCGGCAGTACGCGCAAGAGGCCCTGCTTACGCACCGCATCCGCTTTGAACCCCGCTACGAGGTGGAGCACCTGGCCACCATCGCGGCCATGGTGGCTGCGGGGCTGGGTGTGAGCGCGCTGCCCGAGCTGGCCGCCCAGGTGGTGCGCCGGCCCGAGGTGGTCACACGCCCGCTCAAGGCGCCCGTGCTGCACCGGCCCATCGGGCTGATCACGCTGCGCGGGCGGCCGCTGTCGCTGGCGGCGCAGGCCATGGTGGCCTTGCTGCGGCAGGAGGTGGAAGACGCTGACAGGCAAGGAGCCTGATGGCGCGTCCGGCGAATGGTCTGGCACGATATGGGGTGGCCCTGTGGAGGCGGTGGCGAGACAATGGCGGCATTCCTTGATCCACCACTTGGTAGCCCCATGAGCATTCCCTCCCGCGTCCGCCTCATCGACGTTGGCCCCCGTGACGGCCTGCAGAACGAAAAGACCCCGGTGCCCGCCGCCGTCAAGATCGAGCTGGTGCACCGCCTGCAGCAGGCCGGCCTGAAAGAGATCGAAGTCACCAGCTACGTCAGCCCCAAGTGGGTGCCGCAGATGGCCGACAACCACGAGGTGATGGCGGGCATCACCCGCCAGCCAGGCGTGGCGTATTCGGTGCTCACGCCCAACCTCAAGGGCTTTGAGGCGGCATTGCTGGACAAACCCGACGAGATCGTCGTCTTCGGTTCCGCCAGCGAGGCCTTCAGCCAACGCAACATCAACTGCAGCATTGCCGAGAGCATCGAGCGTTTTGCCCCTGTAGTGGAGGCCGCATTGGCCGCCGGCATCCGTGTGCGCGGCGCCATGAGCTGCACCGTGGGCTGCCCGTACGAAGGCGACATTGCCCCTGAGCGCGTGGCCTACCTAGCTGGCCTGCTCCAGGGCATTGGCGTGCAGCGCGTGGATGTGGCTGACACCATTGGTGTGGGCACGCCGCGCAAGGTGCAGAAGGCGCTGGAGGCGACGCTGCAGCACTTTGGCATCGACGCGGTGTCAGGCCACTTCCACGATACCTACGGCCAGGCGCTGTCCAATACGCTCGCCGCGCTGGAACTGGGCGTGTGGAACTTCCAGTCGTCCGTGGCGGGTCTGGGCGGCTGCCCTTATGCCAAGGGCGCCACCGGCAACGTGGCCACCGAAGACGTGGTGTACATGCTGCAGGGCATGGGCATTGAGACCGGCATCGACCTGGATCTCCTCATCGATGCCGGGGCCTACATCAGCGGCTTCCTGGATCGCAAGCCCAACTCACGCGCGGCCAATGCCTTGCTGACCAAGCGCGCGGGCTGACTATTGATCCATCTGCACCCGGCCGCCGTCAACCGGCGTCCGGGGTGCCTCCCAGCACCTTCCACAGCGTCACGCGGTTGACCTGCTCGGCCTGGCGCAGGCCGATGAGGGTCTGCTGCGCCGCATACAGGCTGCGCTGCGCATCCAGCACCGTGAGGTAGTTGTCCACCCCGGCCTTGAAACGCGCCTCCGACAGGTCGAACGCTTTCTGGGTGGCGGCCACCAGCCGCGTCTGCGCTGCAATGCGCTCGTCCCACTGCGCGCGGTCGGCCAGCACATCGGCGGTCTCGCGGAACGCGGTCTGCACGGCCTTTTCGTACTGGGCCACCGCGATGCGCTGGTTGGCCTCGGCCACCTGCACGTTGGCGCGGTTGCGGCCGGCGTCGAAGATGGGAAGGCGGACCAGCGGCACAAAGCTCCAGGTGCCGCTGCCTGCGCCAAACAGGCCATCCAGCTCGCGGCTGCCAGTGCCTACATTGGCCGTGAGGCTGATGGTGGGGAACAGGGCCGCCCGCGCAGCGCCGATGTTCGCCTCGCTGGCGCGCAGGGCGTTTTCGGCGGCCTGTACATCAGGCCGGGCGAGCAGCACACTGGAGGCCAGCGGCACCGGCACGGGCTGCAACGCCGCCGGGGCCTGCGCGTCTGCACGCAGCGTGCTGGCAGTGGGCCACAGGGCCGCAGGCACCGGGCCGCCCACCAGCAGTTGCAGCGCGTTGCGGTCGCGCTCCACCTGCGCCAGGTAGGTCGCCACATCACCGCGTGCCGCGTCCACCGTGGTCTGCGCCTGGGCCAGCACCAGTCCCGATGTGGAGCCGATGGCGTGGATGCGTTCGGTCAGCGCATAGGCCTTTTCGCGGCTGGCCAGGGTGTCGCGCGCCAGTTGCAGCCGGGCTTCATCGGCGGCCAGGGTGAGCCAGGCATTGGCCACATCGGCAATCAGGCCCGTCTGGATGTTGCGCTGGTTCTGCTGGCTCTGCAGAAACTGCTGCAGCGCTGCCTCGTTGAGGTTGCGCACCCGGCCCCAGAAGTCGATCTCGTAACTGGCAAACCCCAGTTGTGCCGTGTACTGCGTGGCCACCTGTGCGGGGGCTGTGGCGCTGCTCATGCCGGCGGCGGTGCGCGCGCGGCTGGCCTGCGCTTGCGCGGTGACGCTGGGCAACAGGTCGGCGCGGGTGACGCCGTACTGGGCGCGGGCCCGTTCGATGGTCTCGACGGCCACGCGCAGGTCGCGGTTGTTCGACAGCGCGAGGGCAATGACATCGCGCAGCGGCTGGGCCTGCACCCAGCCCAGCGCCGCTGCCGCCTGCAGGCTGGCATCGCTGGCCACGGCCGGCTGTCCGCTGGTGGAGCCCGCGGTGTCAGGCACCGGCAGGGCGGGGGTCTGGTGCATGGGGGCCAGGTTGCAGCCCGCGATCAGTGCGGTGGTGGCCAGGGCTGCAGCGATGGCGGCAAGCCGGCGCTGGCGGCGTGGCGAAAAGGGTGGGCGCGTCATGCTGCGCTCTCCTGAGTGGGGTGCGGTAGGGTGGTGGCAGGCGGTGGCGGTGCGTTGTCCTCGCTGCGCGACCGGCTCTTGAACCAGCGGCGGATCAGCAGGAAGAACACCGGCACCAGGAAGATGCCCAGCACCGTGGACGCCAGCATGCCGCCCAGCACGGCGGTGCCGATGGCCACCCGCCCGCCGGCACCCGCGCCGGTGCCGATGGCCAGTGGGATCACACCAAAGCCAAAGGCCAGCGACGTCATCAGGATGGGCCGCAGGCGCAGGCGCACGGCCGCGACGATGGCGTCAAACAGGTTCTTGCCCTGCTCCTGCAGCTGCACCGCAAACTCCACGATCAGGATCGCGTTTTTGGACGCCAGCCCCACCGTGGTCAGCAGCCCCACCTGAAAGTACACGTCGTTGGTCAGGCCCCGGGTGTAGGTGGCCGCGAGCGCGCCCACCACGCCCAGCGGCACGGCCAGGATCACCGACAGCGGCACGGTCCAGCTCTCATACAGGGCCGCCAGGCACAGGAACACGAACAGGATCGAGATCGCGTACAGCATGGGGGCCTGGGCGCCCGACTGGCGCTCTTGCAGCGAGGCGCCCGTCCACTCGTAGCCAATGCCGGGGGGCAGCGTGCGCAGGATGTCTTCCACGATCTTCATGGCTGCGCCCGAGCTCACGCCTGGTGCCGCGCGGCCTTCCAGCTCGTACGCCGGGTTGCCGTTGTAGCGCAGCAACTGCGGCGAGCCGTAGGCCCAGTAGCTGGTGGAGAACGCGCCAAACGGCACCATCTCGCCCTTGCTGTTGCGCACGCTCCAGCGCGCCACGTCCTGCGGCAGCATGCGCGCTGGCGCGTCGCCCTGGATGTACACGCGCTTGACCCGTTCGTTGTTCAGGAAGTCGTTCACGTAGGTGCCGCCAATGGCGCTGGAGAGCACGCTGTTGATGTCGTTGTACGACAGCCCAAGCGCAGCGGCCTTGCGGTCGTCGATCTCCAGGCGCAGCTCGCTGGCATCTTCCAGGTTGGTCATGCGCAGGTTGGTCAATTCGGGCCGCTTGCGCGCTTCGGTCAGAAAGGTGTTGGTGGCTGCCAGCAACGCCTGGTGGCCCAGGCTGTTCATGTCCTTGATCACGAAGTTGAAGCCCGAGCTGGAGCCCAGGCCCCGCACGGCCGGGGGCATGACGACCAGCACCCGCGCATCGCGGATGGAGGCCAGGTCGCGCGTGGCCTTGTAGGCAATCTGCGCGGCGGCCTGGTTGGGCAGCGTGCGGTCTTCCCAGGGCTTGAGGCGCACAAAGCCGCGGGCCGAGGCCTGGTCTCCGTTGATGCCCGAGACCTGGTAGAAGCTCAGCACATCGGGCTGCTGCGCAAAGTAGTCGCGCACCTGGTCCAGCACGCTCTGCAGCCGCGCATCGGCGGCGCCCGAGGGCAGGTTCACGTTCACGTACAGGAAGCCCTGGTCTTCGTCGGGCAGAAAGGATGTGGGCAGGCGCGCCATGAGCAGCCACACCACGCCACACACCGCCAGAAAGATCAGCACCATGCGCTTGGTGCGGCGCAGTGTGTAGGCCACTGTGCCCTGGTAGCGCGCCGAAGTGGCGTCGAAATGGTGGTTGAACCAGCGGAAGAACCGGTCGTTCAGGCCCAGCAGGCCGCGCCGGATGGGCCGGTCATGCCCGGCAGACGCGGCTGCGGGCTTGAGCAGCGTGGCGCACAGCGCCGGGGTGAGGGTGAGCGCCACAAACACCGACAGCGCCATGGCCGCCACGATGGTGATGGAGAACTGCCGGTAGATCACGCCGGTAGAGCCGCCAAAGAACGCCATGGGCACGAACACCGCCGACAGCGTGACCCCGATGCCCACCAGGGCGGGCGTGATTTCGCGCATGGACTGGCGGGTGGCCTCCTTGGCCGACTGGCCGGTCTCGTGCATCACCCGCTCGACGTTTTCGACCACCACGATCGCATCGTCCACCAGCAGGCCGATGGCCAGCACCATGGCAAACATGGTCAGCGTGTTGATCGAATACCCCGCCAGCGACAGCACCCCGAAGGTGCCCAGCAGCACCACCGGCACGGCAATGGCGGGGATCAGCGTGGCGCGGAAGTTCTGCAAAAACACGAACATCACGATCACCACCAGGATCATGGCTTCGCCCAGTGCGCTGACCACTTCCTTGATGGATGCGCGCACGAAGGGCGTGGAGTCCGAGCTCACGAAGTAGTCGATCTGGTTGGGAAAGTAGGGCTTGAGCTCGGCCAGCTTGGCGGCGATGGCGTCGGCCACCTGCATGGCGTTGGCGCCGTCGGCCAGCACGATGCCCATGCCTGCGCCGGGCATGCCGTTGAGCTTGGCCTTCACGGTCAGGTTCTCGGCGCCCAGCTCCACGCGGGCCACGTCCTTGACGGTGACCACTGACCCATCGAGCGCCGACTTGAGCACGATGGCCTCGAACTGCTCCACCGTCTTGAGCTTGGTGCGGGCGGTGATGGTGGCGTTGAGCTGCTGGTCGGACACTGCGGGCAGGGCGCCCAGCTGGCCGGCAGACACCTGGGCGTTCTGGGCGTTGAGCGCATTGACCAGGTCCGACGGCATCAGCGCGTACTTCTCCATCTTGGCCGGGTCCATCCAGATGCGCATGGCGTAGTTGGTGCCGAACACCGTCACGTCACCAACCCCGTCGATGCGGCCGATCACGTCCACCAGGCTGCTGGTCAGGAAGTCGCCGATGTCCACGGCGCTCATGGAGGGGTCTTTGGAGAAGAAGCTGTAAGTGACCAGGAAGTCCTGCCCGCCCTTGTTCACGAAAACGCCCCGGCTCTTGACGGCGTCGGGCAGGCGGTTGGTGGCGGCCTGCAGCTTGTTTTGCACCTGCACCTGCGCCACGTCGATGTTGGTGCCGGGCGCGAAGGTGAGCGTGGTGCGCGAGCGGCCCGAGGCATCCGAGGTCGAGCTCATGTAGAGCATGTTGTCGATGCCCTTGAGCTGTTGCTCGATGATCTGCGTGACCGAGTTTTCGACCGTCTCGGCCGAGGCGCCGGTGTATTGCGAGCCGATGGTCACGCGTGGCGGAGCGATGTCGGGGTACTGCTCCAGCGGCAGCGTGACGATGGACAGCGCACCGCCCAGCATGATGATGATGGCGATGACCCAGGCAAAAATGGGCCGGTTGATGAAGAACTGAGCCATGTGCTGCGTCCTTCGTGCTCAGCGGGGTGCCGCTGGGGCAGGGGCCGAGGCGGGCGCGGCACCTGCAGCGGGCGGCGCGTCGGCGCCTGGGGCTCCCTTGCGGCCCTTGGCGGGGGCTTTGGGGTCCACTTCCACCGCGCGCACCTTGTCGCCCGGTTTGACGCGCTGGAACCCTTCGGTCACCACGCGCTCGCCCGCAGCCAGCCCGCCTTGCAGCAGCCACTGGTTGCCCACCGCCCGGTCGATGCTGATCGGGCGTTTTTCCACTACATCGCCTTCCTTGACCACCAGCACGCTGGGCTTGCCGGTGAGGTCGCGGGTCACGGCCTGCTGGGGCACCAGCAGGGCTTCGGGCGCAAGGCCGGTGGGCAGCAGCGCCTGCACGTACATGCCGGGCATCAGCGTGCCCTTGGGGTTGGGCACCACGGCGCGCAGCGTGACGGTGCCGGTGGTGGCGTTCACGATCACGCCGGCAAACTGCAGCTGGCCGCGTTGCGCGTACTCGGTACCGTCGTCCAGGCGGATGCGCACGGGGATCTTGTCGCCCTCGACCTTCTGGAAGCGGCCTGCGTCCCAGTCCCGCTGCAACTGCATCAGCTCGGTGGTGGACTGGGTGAAGTCCACGTACATCGGGTCAAGCTGGACGATGGAGGTCAGCGCATCGGCCTGGTTGGCCGTGACCAGTGCCCCCGGCGTCACGTTGGACAGGCTGATGCGTCCACTGATCGGTGCCTCGATGCGGCTGTACTTGAGGTTGATGCGGGCGGTGGCCAGGTTGGCCTGGGCCACGGCCACGTCGGAGCGCGACTGGGCTGCGGCGGCCTGGCTTTCTTCAAAGGCCTGCTGGCTGATGGCGTCGATCTTCACCAGCTCCGCGTTGCGCTTGGCCGTGGCCTCCTGGGTGCGCGCTGTGGCCTCGGCCTTGGCCAGGGCTGCCTGCGCGCTGGCTTCGGTGGCCCGCAGCGAGGCGTCATCGATCTGGTACAGCGGCTGGCCTTGGCGCACCAGCATCCCTTCGGTGAACAGGCGCTTTTGCAGAATGCCCGACACCTGGGGTCTCACCTCGGCCGTGAGCGAGGCGCGGGTGCGGCCGGGCAGGGCGGCTTCGAGCTGCTGGCTTTGCTGCTTGAGCGTGATCACGCCCACTTCGGGGGCGGCCCTGGCCGGTGCGGGGGCCTCGTTGGGTTTGCTGCAGCCGGACAAGATGCCCGCGATCAGCAGCAGCCCCAGCAACGCTCCCCGGCATGGCAATGCCCCGAGGGCGGGGCGGCCCGGCACAGTGTTGGCAGGGGAGGTCGCGGGCAGGCTCGGGCACAGCGGGGACAACGCAGCATCGTTCATGGGCGTGGGAGCGGTTGGGTTGGGAAGGTTCGGCGCATTGTGGGGCGCACACATTTCCTGTTTGTAAAGTGGCCGGATTTGGCCCGGGTGCCGGAGCGCCGTGCAGGGACATGCGGGCCGGGGTGCGAGGGAGGCCATGGCGCGCGGCAAAATGGAGGGAGACCCGACCGAATCACGCCCCCCTGTAGACCTGCTGGAGACAACGCGAATGTGTGGAGCCGAACTGAAGAACCTGCCCGAGGGCGTACAGCGTGTGGCTGCCGAACTGCAGCGGCGCGGCCACCCGCACCTGCCGCAGATGCTGGACGATGCCGCACGCACCGCACAGCAGGCCGCCGATGCGCTGGGCATCCTGGTGGGGCAGGTGGCCAAGAGCATCATCTTTCGGCGCAAGAGCGACGATGCTGCGGTGCTGGTGGTCACCTCGGGCGACCGACGTGTGGACGAGAAAAAGGTGGAAGCCCATGTGGGCGGCAAGATCGGCCGGGCCGATGCCGAGTTCGTGAAATCGCGCACCGGCTTCTCGATTGGCGGCGTGTCGCCCGTGGCGCATGCCACGCCGCCCGTCACGCTCATTGACCAGGACCTGTTGCGCTTTGACGTGGTGTGGGCCGCAGCAGGCCACCCCCACGGTGTGTTCCCCTTGCACCCCACCGACCTGCAGCGCCTGACGGGCGCACCCGTCGTGGACGTGGTGCAAGCACCGGTGGCGGACGCGTCTGCGACCCAGGCGGCCGCATGAATGCTATTGATTTGCTAGCTGTCAAGGCAAAAGAGACTAGCGCTTCCGGCCAATTTGACCCCAAAAGTGCCGAGCCAGTGCCTTCGCCCTGCATTTCGGTGTGCCGCATGACGCCCGACCGCAGCCACTGCGAAGGCTGCTTTCGCACGCTGGATGAAATCCGCGCCTGGTCGCGTGCCGACGCTCCGCAGCGGCGCGCCATCTGGGCGCAGTTGTTGCAACGCGCCGGCATTGACTGGCCCGTGCCGGAGACCGAGGCATGAAGCGCATCACGTTCTACCTGGACTTCATTTCTCCCTATGCCTGGCTGGCGTTTGAGCGCTTGCCCGAGGTGCTGGAAGGGCTGACCTATAGCGTGACCTACCAGCCCGTGCTGCTGGGTGCCCTGCTGCTGCAGCACGGCAACCCCGGCCCTGCGGGCATTGCCCCCAAGCGCGACTGGACCTACCGCCATGTGACCTGGCTGGGCCATGCGCAAGGCACGCCACTGCAGATGCCTGCGCGCCACCCGTTCAACCCGCTGCCCCTGCTGCGCCAGGCCCTGGCATGCAGTGACGACGGCAGCATCAACCGCTACGTGGCGGGCACGGTGCTGCGGCACGTGTGGCAAGGCGGCGCCGACGCGCTGGACCCTGCGCGCCTGGCCACGCTGGCCGAGGCGCTCGCGGAGCAGGTGCGCCCCGGGCAGGACGTGAACAGCGACGGCCCCAAGGCCTTGCTGCGCGCCAACACCGAAGCCGCGCAAGCAGCCGGTGTGTTTGGCGTGCCCGCGTTTGGGGTGGACGGCAAGCTGTTCTGGGGGCTCGACGGCCTGCCCATGCTGCGTGCCTACCTCGATGGCGACGCCTGGTTCGACGGCCCCGCCTGGGACGCTGTCAGCCAGCTCCCATCGGGTTTACCCGGCAAGTCCTGAGCAATTTCCGGATGCTGAAAGGGGTGCTGCGGGTTTCACCCTAAGTTGTCAGAGAGCGGTCAGTTTGATGAAAGCTCTTGTTGGTTTCGCGTCAGAGGGTGGTCAGTGCCATCTCCAAGAATGCGTGCAGCCCGCCGCAGTGCGGTCTGTAACACCAATAGGAGACACACACCATGGCAACTGTTCATCCCGCACCGCGGCCGATGTCGCCCGAAGAGAGGAAGGTCATCTTCGCCTCGTCGCTCGGCACCGTTTTCGAGTGGTACGACTTTTACCTGTACGGCTCGCTCGCAGCCATCATCGCCAAGCAGTTCTTCAGCGGTCTGGATGCTGGTTCGGCGTTCATCTTCGCGCTGCTGGCGTTTGCTGCGGGCTTCATTGTTCGTCCCTTCGGCGCCATCTTCTTCGGCCGCCTGGGCGACATGATCGGCCGCAAGTACACGTTCCTGGTCACCATCCTGATCATGGGCCTGTCCACCTTCATCGTGGGCATCTTGCCGACTTACGCGTCCATCGGTGTGGCCGCTCCCGTCATCCTGATTGCCCTGCGCCTGCTGCAAGGCCTGGCACTGGGCGGTGAATACGGCGGTGCTGCCACGTATGTGGCCGAGCACGCACCGCACGGCAAGCGCGGCGCCTACACCGCCTGGATCCAGACCACCGCCACGCTGGGCCTGTTCCTGTCGCTGATGGTGATCCTGGGCACCCGCACCGTGCTGGGCGAAGAAGCCTTTGGTGATTGGGGCTGGCGTGTTCCGTTCATCGTGTCGATTCTGCTGCTGGCCATTTCGGTCTGGATCCGCCTGTCGATGAACGAATCGCCTGCCTTCCAGAAGATGAAGGCCGAGGGCAAGACCTCCAAGGCACCGTTGACCGAATCCTTCGGCCAGTGGAAGAACCTGAAGATCGTGATCCTGGCACTGGTGGGCCTGACCGCCGGCCAGGCCGTGGTGTGGTATTCGGGCCAGTTCTATGCGCTGTTCTTCCTGACGCAAGCGCTGAAGGTCGATGGCGCCACCGCCAATATCTTCGTGGCCGTGTCGCTGCTGATTGGTACGCCGTTCTTCATCGTGTTCGGTTCGCTGTCGGACAAGATTGGCCGCAAGCCCATCATCCTGGCAGGCTGCCTGCTGGCCGCGCTGACGTACTTCCCTGTGTTCGGTGCACTGACCAAGGCGGCCAATCCTGCCCTGGCTGAAGCCCAGGCCAAGAACAAGGTGGTGATCACCGCTGACCCTGCCGAGTGCTCGTTCCAGTTCAACCCCACCGGCACCACCAAGTTCACCAGCTCGTGCGACATCGCCAAGCAGGTGCTGGCTGGCGCTTCGGTGAGCTATGAAAACGCTGTGGCTCCCGCCGGTACGGTGGCGAGCATCAAGATTGGCGAAACCGCAATCCCCTCGTACACCAGCAAGGGCCTGAGCGCTGATGAAGCCAAGAAGAAGGACGCCGAGTTCAAGAAGCTCGTGGCCGACGACCTGAAGGCCGCTGGCTACCCCACCAAGGCAGACCCTGCACGCATCGACAAGGTGATGGTCACCATCATCCTGACCTACCTGGTGTTGCTGGTGACCATGGTGTACGGCCCCATCGCCGCCATGCTGGTGGAAATGTTCCCCACCCGCATCCGCTACACGTCCATGTCCCTGCCGTACCACATCGGTAACGGCTGGTTCGGCGGCCTGCTGCCCACCACGGCGTTTGCCATCGTGGCCCAGACCGGCAACATGTACAACGGCCTGTGGTACCCCATCATCATCGCCGGTGCCACGGTGGTGATCGGTGGCCTGTTCATCAAGGAAACCAAGGACGTGGACATCTACGCCAACGACTGATCGTTACTGACCGGTGTACAGGGCCCGCCCCGCAAGGGTCGGGCCCTGTGTTCCATCAAGGGGCTTGTGCCGCGCACCAGTACAACCCACAACCCTGGGGATGCTGTGCATGATTCGAGCGGTAAGTGTGCGCTGCGGATCGGGAGGGGCTGCAAGGCGCAAAACGCAGCAATAGCCGTAGCTATTGCGAGTATTTGCAACGCGGCAGACCACCCGAGCCCGCAGATGCATACGGCGCGACGAATCGTGCACGGCATCCCGAGCCAGGCCCCTTGATTGAACAAACCCATCCCAGGAGAAATTGATATGTGGAAGATTGTTGTTGGCTTCGTCTTGTTTGCCGCTTTGTCGATGTACGTGATCATCACGGCGGGCGACAAGGCCGACATGGGCGGAGAAAAGCACGGTGCCGATGCGGTGCACGCCCCCGAGGCACCCGCCAGCGCAGCTGCACCCGCAGCCGCCGCCGCGCCGGCACCCGCTGCAGCCCCTGCATCGGCTGCCAGCGCGCAATAAGCGCATTGCCCGGCATGACAAAGGCCCTGCCAGCAATCGCTGGCAGGGCCTTTTTTTGTCGTGTCGTCACGCGCGGGCGCTTGCGCCGCGTCAGCGCTTGAAGCGGCCGTCCGTGCCGATGATGGACAGGTCGGAGAAGTCCAGTCCGCTGTGGTCGGTGGGGCTGTAGCTCAGCTCCAGCCCACCCAGGTCCCACTTGTGGATGCTCTCCAGCCCTGCATGCAGCTTGGCGCGGTCGGGCTTGGCACCTGCGCGCTTGAGGCCTTCCACCAGCACCTTGGCGCTCACAAAGCCCTCCAGCATGGCAGGCGTCAGGTCGCCGATGTTCTTGGCCTTGGCCAGATCGATGGCCTCCTTGATCACCGGGTAGTTGAGCGAGCGCTCGGACGGGAACACCTGCGTCACCACCACGCCCCGGGCCTGGTCGCCCAGGGCCTTCACAAACCCGCCCGACGCGTTGTTGGACAGGGTGACGATCTGTCCGGCAACGCCCGCGGCGCGCAAGGCCTTGATGCCGTCGACCACCGCAGCGCCAGTGCCGATGAAGATCACGGCCTGGGGCTGCTTGCCGGCCACGCGCGGGGCGATGGCGCTGTAGTCGGGCTTGGCACGGTCAAACTTTTCGATGAACAGCGCCTCGATGTTGTTGGCCTTGAACCCGGCCTGTGCACCAGCCAGCCCGTCGGCGCCAAACGTGTCGTCCACATGCACCACGCCAATGCGCTGGATGCCCAGCGTGTGCAGGTGCGAAATGGCCTTGGTCACCTCGCGCTGGTAGGGCGCCCGCACGTTGAACACGTATTTGCTCACCGGCTGGTGCAGCGCAATCGCCCCGGTGGACGGACCCACCAGCGGCACGCCATGCTGCTCCAGCACTGGGATGATGCCCTGGGTGTGGGGCGTTCCACGGGTCATGAACAGGCCGATCACGCCCTTTTGTTCAATCAGGGTGCGGGTGTTGTCCAGGGTCAGCTTGGGGTCGAACTTGTCGTCCAGCGACAGCACCTCCACCTTCTGCCCGCCCACGCCGCCCTTGGCATTGACATGGTCGATGTAGAGGGCTGCGCCCTGCATGGATTCGGCCACCGTGGCGGCGGCCGAGCCGGTGATGCCCACCGTCTGGCCAATGAGGATCTGTGCATGGGCCGAACCGATGCCCAGGGCAGCAGCCAGAACGCAGAGCGCGCCGGCCAGGCCAGTTTTCTTCATGGGGTTGTCTCCTGCGTGTGGAGCGCCCGAGTGTAGGGACGCCCCCGCGCGGGACAACTGTAAAAACGCGTAGGCGGGCGCTCAGCGGCGGAAGCGCCCGTCCGTGCCGATGATGGCCAGGTCGGCAAAGTCCAGCCCGGTGTGGTCCTCGGGGCTGAAGTTCACCTCCAGACCGCCCAGGTCCAGCTTCTTGATGCTCTCCAGCGCGACCTGGATCTTCTCGCGGGTGGGCTTGGGGCCCGCGCGCTTGAGGCCTTCCACGAGCACCTTGGCGGCGGCAAAGCCTTCCAGCATGGCGGGACTGATTTCGGTGAGCCCCTTGGTCTTGGCCAGTTCCTGGGCTTCCTTCACCATCGGGTAGGTCACGGCCCGTTCGTTGGGGAACACCTGGGTCACGATCACGCCCCGCGCGTTGGCCCCCAGGCTTTTGATGAAGCCGCTGGAGGCATTGTTGGACAGCGTCACAATCTGCGCGGCCGAGCCCGCCGTGCGCAGTGCGGTGGTGGCATCCACCACCGCAGAGCCCGAGGCCACCATCAGCACCGCCTGCGCATCGGCCTTGGCCACCTTGGCGGCAATGGGGGCGAAGTCGGGCTTGGCGCGGTCGAATTTTTCAGACACCACCGCCGTCAGTTTGGCGGCCGCGAGGCCCTTCTGTGCGCCCTGGATGCCGTCGGCGCCAAAGCTGTCGTCCGCGTACACCAGCGCCACACGGGTGATGCCCATGGAGGCCAGGTGGGTGATTGCCTTTTCGGCCTCGCGCTGGTAGGTGGCGCGCACATTGAAGATGTATTTGCGCACCGGCTGGTGCAGCACCATGGCACCGGTAGACGGTGCCACCAGCACCACGCCGTGTTTATCCAGCAGTGGCAGGATGGCTTCGGTGTGGGGTGTGCCCCGGTTGAGGAACAGGGCCGACACGTTCTTGTCCTCAATCAGCGTGCGGGCGTTTTCCGCCGCCAGCTTGGGGTCGAACTTGTCGTCCAGGGAGATCAGCTCGATCTTCTGGCCATTGACACCGCCCTTGGCGTTGATGGCGTCGATGAACAGCAGCGCGCCATCGGTGGTCTCTTTCACGCCCGCTGCCACCTGGCCGCTGAAACCTGCGGTCTGGCCGATCAGGATCTGGGCATGGCTGGCTGCACTGGCCGCAAGCGCCAGGACCAGGCCAGCCGCTCGCAGTTGCCATTGTTTTGTCATGGCGGTCTCCTCTTGTTTTGTGTGAAAGGCCGCAGTCTAAACCGATGTTTCGGGCCAGAACACCCGCTTTTCGCCCGCCGTTGCTCCATTGCTTGTGCTTTGTCCACGGTCAAAGCACCGCAGCGCGCCTCGGGGGTAATCGGCGCGCGCAGGCGCAAACGCCGGGTGCGTCCCTAGAATGTCCCGCCTCACACCCGAAAGACCGCTTCCATGACCCAGGGACTGATCCGAATCCGCGGCGCACGCCAGCACAACCTCAAGAACCTGGATCTGGACATCCGTACCGGAGAACTCACGGTGGTCACAGGCCCCAGTGGCTCGGGCAAGTCCAGTCTGGTGTTCGACACGCTCTATGCCGAGGGCCAGCGCCGGTATGTGGAGACCTTCAGCGCCTATGCGCGCCAGTTCCTCGACCGCATGGACAAGCCCGCCGTGGACAAGGTCGAGGGTGTGCCCCCGGCCATTGCCATCGACCAGACCAACCCGGTCCGCTCCAGCCGATCCACCGTGGGCACGATGACGGAGCTGAACGACCACCTGAAGCTGTTGTTCGCGCGTGCCGGCCAGTTGTTCGACAAGCAGACGGCACAGCCGGTGCGGCATGACACGCCCGAGACCATTTATGCGGAGCTACAGCAGCGCAGCGCCGCAGCGGGCGACCCGCGCATCGTCTTAACGTTCCCCGTGGAGCTGCCTGCCAACACCAGCGCCGAGCAGGTCGAGCAATGGCTGTCTGCCAGTGGCTTCACCAAGGTGCAGGCCGAGCGCGAAGTGGCCACGCCCACCGGCCCGCGCAAGGTGCTGGATGTGGTGGCCGACCGGTTCCGGCTGGGCAACGCCGAGAAGGCGCGCGTGATCGAAGCCATCGAGGTCGCGCTCAAGCGCGGCACGGGGCGGCTGAATGTCTATCGTCTCGTGGATGAGGGTGAGGCCGAACTCTGGCGCTTCTCCACCGGCCTGCACTGCCCTGACAGCGACCTGCGCTACAGCGACCCCATCCCCTCGGCCTTCTCGTTCAACTCCGCCGTGGGCGCGTGCGACAGCTGCCGGGGCTTTGGCCGCGTGATCGGCGTGGACTACGGCCTGGTCATCCCCAACGACAAGCTCACCCTGCGCGCCGGTGCCATCAAGACCATCCAGACGCCGGCATGGAAGGAAGCGCAGGACGACCTCATGCGCCACGCAGAGGCGGCAGGCATCCCGCGCGACACGCCGTGGAACAAGCTCACGGACGATCAGAAGAAATGGGTCATCGGCGGCGCGCCCGGCTACAAGGACGGCCAGTGGAGCAAGCAGTGGTATGGCATCAAGCGCTTCTTCGAGTACCTGGAGAGCAAGGCCTACAAGATGCACATCCGCGTGCTCTTGTCCAAGTACCGCAGCTACACGCCGTGCCCCACCTGCGCCGGTGCACGCCTCAAGACCGAAAGCTTGCTGTGGCGCATCGGCCGTAAGGAAGATGCCGATGCGGTGCTGGAGCCTGGCAAACGGTTCATGCCCGAGGGGGTGCAGTGGTCGCGCGAGCAACTCGAAGCGCTGCCCGGCCTGTGCCTGCATGACCTGATGCTGCTGCCTATCGACCGCCTGCGAAGGTTCTTTGATCGCATGCAGTTGCCGGTAGGCGACGATGCCAAAGGCGGCGATGCGCAAGCGCTCAAATTGCTGCACGAAGAAATCACCACGCGCCTCAGATACCTGTGCGACGTGGGCATTGGCTACCTCACGCTCGACCGGCAAAGCCGCACGCTGAGCGGTGGCGAGGTGCAGCGCATCAACCTGACCACGGCCCTCGGCACCTCGCTGGTCAACACGCTCTTCGTGCTGGACGAACCCAGCATCGGCCTGCACCCGCGCGACATGCACCGCATCACCGAGGCCATGCTGCGCCTGCGCGACGCGGGCAACACCCTGGTGGTGGTGGAGCACGACCCGGCCGTGATGCTCGCGGCCGACCGCATGATCGACATGGGCCCTGGGCCCGGTCGCCTGGGTGGGCAGATCGTGTTCGACGGCACCACCGCCGACCTGCGCAAGGCCGACACCCTCACCGGCGCCTACCTGGGCGGGCGCAAGCATGTGGGCTTTGGCTTCAAGCGCATGGTGACGGAATCGACCCCGCGCCTTATCCTGGAAGGCGCGCGCGAGCACAACCTGCAGGATGTGACAGTCGAATTTCCGCTGCAGCGCCTGGTCACCGTGACGGGCGTGAGCGGCTCGGGCAAGTCGAGCCTGATCCAGGATGTATTGGCCCCCGCGCTGTTGCGCCACTTCGGCAAGGCCACGGATGCACCGGGCGCGCACGACCGCATGCTGGGCGCCGACCACCTGTCGGACGTGGTGTTCGTGGACCAATCGCCCATCGGCAAGACCGCACGTTCCAACCCCGTGAGCTACGTGGGCGCGTGGGACAGCATTCGCGAACTGTTTGCCGTGGCGCCGCTGTCCAAGCAGCGCAGTTACACCGCCGCCAAGTTCAGCTTCAACAGCGGCGACGGGCGTTGCCCCACCTGCGGCGGCTCGGGCTTTGAGCATGTGGAGATGCAGTTCCTGAGCGACGTGTACCTGCGCTGCCCTGACTGCGACGGCAAGCGCTACCGGCCCGAGATTCTGGAGATCACCATTGAGCGCGGCGGCAAATCGCTGAATGTGGCGGATGTACTGGCGCTGACCGTGGCCGAAGCTGCGGCCGTCTTTGCGAACGACCGCGACGTGATCCGCGCGCTGCAGCCCATCGTGGACGTGGGGCTCGAATACGTGGCGCTGGGCCAGCCCGTGCCCACCCTGTCGGGCGGCGAGGCGCAGCGCCTCAAGCTCGCAGGCTTTCTGGCCGAGGCTGCACGCGTACAAAGCAAATCGCGCCAGACGGTGGCGCGCAAGGGCACCCTGTTCCTGTTCGACGAACCCACCACCGGCCTGCACTTTGACGACATCGCCAAGCTGATGCGCGCACTGCGCAAGCTCATTGACGCGGGGCACTCGCTCATCGTCATCGAGCACAACCTGGACGTGATCCGCGCGAGCGACTGGCTGATCGACCTGGGGCCGGAAGGCGGCTACGCAGGTGGCCTCATCGTGGCCGAGGGCACGCCCGAAGATGTGCGGGCCCATGCCACCTCGCACACCGGGCAGGCACTGCGCGACTACGAACTGGCGCTGGGCGTGGGCGGTCACTCGTTGCACGAAAAGGCTGCGACGCTACGAAAATCAGAGCGCCTTGCGCATATGAATCTAGCGCCTGCGGCCAAAAACGCCATAGAAATCGTCAATGCGAAGGAACACAACCTCAAGAACCTGAGCGTAGACATCCCGCGTGGCAAGTTCAATGTGGTGACGGGCGTGAGCGGCTCGGGCAAGTCCACGCTGGCGTTCGACATCCTGTTCAACGAAGGCCAGCGCCGCTACCTCGAATCCCTCAATGCCTATGCGCGCTCCATCGTGCAGCCTGCAGGCCGGCCCGAGGTGGATGCGGTGTACGGCATTCCGCCTACCGTCGCCATCGAGCAGCGCCTGTCGCGCGGCGGGCGCAAGTCCACCGTGGGCACCACCACCGAGGTGTGGCACTTCCTGCGCCTGCTGTACGTCAAGCTCGGCACGCAGCACTGCGTGAAGGACGGCGCCGCCGTTCAGCCGCAGACGCCCGAGAGCATCGCCGCGCAGCTGCTCACGCAGTTCCGCGGCCAGCACATCGGCCTGCTCGCGCCACTGGTGATGAACCGCAAGGGCGTGTACACCGAACTGGCCGACTGGGCCCGCCCGCGCGGCTACACGCATCTGCGCGTGGATGGCAACTTCTTGCCCACCACTAATTTCCCGCGCATCGACCGCTTCAAGGAACACACCATCGAGCTGCCCGTGGCCAGCCTCGATGTGTCGCCCGAGAACGAAGCGGCTTTGCGCACCGCGCTGGCCGATGCGCTCACGCATGGCAAGGGCGTGGTGCATGTTCTCTCGGGCATCACAGGCCTGCGTGAAGCCATGGAGGGCGGCCAGCCAACGGCCGGTATTGGCACGCTCCAGGCGTTCTCCACCAAGCGCGCCTGCCCGGTGTGCGCCACCAGCTATGCCGAGCTGGACCCGCGCCTCTTCAGCTACAACAGCAAGCACGGCTGGTGCCCCGACTGCGTGGGCACCGGCGTCAAGCTCACCAAGGACCAGCGCAAGGTGTTTGACGACTCGGTGCAGGACGACAAGGAAAAAGGCCGCGAGCAGACCTTTGCCGAGCCCGAGGTGGAAGACCTGGCCGAAACGGCCTGCCCGAGCTGCAGCGGCACACGCCTGAACGCCACCGCGCGTGCTGTGCAGTTTGCCGGTGTGGGCATCACCGACATTGCCGCGCTGTCCGTGACCGATGTGCGCCGCTGGGTCGAGACCCTGCGCATTGAAGGTGGCATGACGGCGCGCGAGGCCGATATTGCCCGTGACCTGGTGCCCGAGATCCAGAGCCGCCTCGAATTTCTGGAAGAAGTGGGCCTGGGTTACCTCACGCTGGACCGGGGTGCGCCCACGCTCAGCGGTGGCGAGGCCCAGCGCATCCGCCTGGCCGCGCAGCTGGGCAGCAACCTGCAGGGCGTGTGCTACGTGCTCGACGAGCCCACCATCGGCCTGCATGCGCGCGACAACCAGATTTTGCTCAACGCCCTGCACAAGCTGGGCGACAAGGGCAACACGCTGGTGGTGGTGGAGCACGACGAAGACACCATTCGCCGTGCCGACCACATCATCGACATTGGCCCCAGCGCGGGCAAACGCGGCGGGCGCCTGGTGGCGCAGGGCAGCGTGGCCGACATCACGGGCGCCGAAGATTCACAGACCGGCCGCTACCTGCTGCACGCCATGAAGCACCCGCTGCAACTGCGCCGCAGCATGTCGGCCAGCGAAGTCAGTGCCGAGGCCACTGCCGCTTTTGCCCAGGCCGAAGCTGCAGTACCCACCGGTCGCCAAAGCGCCGCCGTCAAGAAGCGCGCCGCCCAGGCTGCATCGCTGGCCGCTGACGCGCTGACCGAGGCCAAGGAACGCGCCGCCATGCGCTGGCTCACGGTGCATGGCGCGCAGTTGCACAACCTGCAGAACGTGACGGCCACCGTGCCGCTGCACCGCCTCGTGGCAGTGACGGGCGTGAGTGGCTCGGGCAAGTCCACGTTGGCGCGTGACGTGCTGCTGGCCAATGTGCAGGCCTGGGTGCAACAGCGCAGTACCAAGGCCGGGCGTGATGCCATGGACGCTGGCAAGGCGCCGCCACTGGTCGGTTGCACGGGCCTGTCGGGCTTCGAGAGCATCGACCGCGTGCTCGAAGTGGACCAGACGCCCATCGGCAAGACGCCGCGTTCATGCCCCGCCACCTACATCGGCTTCTGGGACACCATCCGCAAGCTGTTTGCTGAAACGCTGGAGGCCAAGGCCCGTGGCTATGCCGCTGGGCGCTTCAGCTTCAACACCGGCGAAGGCCGGTGCCCCAGCTGCGAAGGCGCGGGCGTGCGCACCATCGAGATGAGCTTCTTGCCTGACGTGAAGGTGCCCTGCGAGACCTGCCACGGCGCGCGCTTCAACCCCGAAACGTTGGCCGTCACCTGGCGCGGCAAGAGCATCGGTGACGTGCTGCAGATGGAGGTGGACGAGGCCGTGGGCTTCTTCGCCACCATGCCCAGCATTGCGCATCCGCTGCAGCTCTTGCAGGACGTGGGCCTGGGCTACCTCACGCTGGGCCAGCCGTCACCCACGCTCAGCGGTGGCGAGGCGCAGCGCATCAAGCTGGTGACCGAACTCACCAAGGTGCGCGACGAGGTCGGCCGACGGGGCCAGAAGGCGCCGCATACGCTGTATGTGCTGGACGAGCCCACGGTGGGGCTGCACATGGCCGACGTGGACAAGCTCATCCGCGTGCTGCACCGCCTGGTGGACGGCGGCCACAGCGTGATCGTGATCGAACACGACCTCGACGTGATCGCCGAAGCCGACTGGATTCTGGACCTGGGGCCCGAGGGCGGTGGCGCAGGCGGTCGCATCGTGGCGGCGGCCACGCCCGAAGACGTGGTGGCGGCGGGTACCCACACCGGCAAGGCCCTCGCACCCGTGCTGGCCCGCTGAGGCGTGCAGGGCTGACGGCAGGAGGCTGGGCCAGCCTGGTGGTTGGCGCACAGCCCTGTCGGCCTCTGTCCTACGCACTGCGCAGAACATGGCGCACGCGCTGCATGGGATGGGCTTCCTACGATGGATTGCAGGGGATCGGCTCCCCACCTTCCATCCACATTTCAAGGACGCCCATCACCATGAACGCATTCAAATTCCTCAAGACCTGTACCGCTCTGGCGGCCACCTCCGTGTTGCTGGTGGCCTGCGGCGGTGGCAATAACGACGACCCATCTCCCAGCAACGAGCCCGGTGTGCTGACAGTCAGCAACGCCACCATCGACGGCCTGAATGGCGTGTATGGCAATGGCGCTCTCAACCTCACCGATGTCGACAAGAAGAACCCTGTCGGTTCGGTGCCGGAGCTGTGCACCTTCCGGTTTGATGGCGCCAACAAGGTGGGCTCATCGGCCACGGCCTTTGGCGATATCCGTTACCGCCCCGACGCCACCAGCCTGCACCAGGTGTTCCTGACGTTCGATGGCAAGGAATACGGCAGCGGCGAACCCACCGACACTGCCGTGGTCCGCGAAAGCGACCAGGTGCGCTTCAGCGGCAAGACGCTGACGGCGTCGGATGGATCTGGCGCCACGCTGCGCGTCAGCGGTATCGTGCCCATGCGCCCCAACCGTCCGTCGGGCTGTTGAGTCCGCGTTTCGCGCCTCTGAGACTCGGCTCAAGATCTGATTGCTTGTCTCCCTCCCCGGTCCCTTCGGCCGGTTCAGCCCCAGCTGCGATAGCGGCAGGGGCTTTTTTTTATGGCGCGTGCGCGGGTGCACACAGCTCTCCGTTGGGTTGCGGCGCAGGGCTGGGCGAACCTGTGCACCTGCGATCCCGGTGCGCGCAGCGGTTTGCTGGCGGCACAATGCATCGGTGTGCGTGCGGCGCTGTGGCCGCGCTGCACGCTACCCATCGTCCATGCCCGTACCACCCCCTCAACCAACCACCGTGGTGTGGCTGCACCCCGAAGCACCTGCCAAGCCGGCCGAGGGAGCACCCTGCAATGGCTGTGGTCTGTGTTGCTTGGCGGAACCCTGTCCGCTGGGTGTACTGGTCTCGCGCCGCCGCCGTGGCGCGTGCGTAGCCCTGCGCTGGAGCGATGTGGACCAGCGCTACTGGTGCGGCATGGTGGCCGATCCGGCCGGGGTGACGGGGCTCACCCACCCCTGGGCAGTGCGCGCCATGTCGGCGCTGGCGCGGCGCTGGATCGCATCGGGCGTGGGTTGTGATGCGCGGCTGGACGTGCAGGGTCCGCCACCAGGCAACCAGCTGAAGTAGACTGCTATAAATTCAATAGCTATTCGGGCATGTTCGACTAGTGCAAGCAGTGAATTGGACTGAAATTTCATCCCCCCGCACTGCGCCGAGCCAGGTGCACGCCCGCCAGCATGCAGCGCACCGATCCACCCGCCAGTTCGATGGTTGGCACGTCCAACGGCAGCAAGCGGGCGCTTTGCTCGATGGTGGCACGCTGCGCCGGTGTGAGGCTGGCAGCGGCGCGCGCCGACAGCGCCAGCACCCGGCCCTGGTCGCCCGAGAGCTCCAGCGCGTTGCCGCCAAATTCCATGATCTGGTGGGGGCTCAGGGCGATGACCTCGCGGCCCGTCTCGCGCAGGCGCTCGCACACGGCTGCACGGCGCGCAGGGTCGGTGATCATGTGAAAGCCACCCAGCGCAAACGCGGTGCCGATGCAGAGCATCACGTTGGTGTGGTAGCAGGGCTGGCCCTCGTCGTCGGCCGTGGCAAAGACCATGGGCTCGTAGTTGAAGTGCGTGCAAAAGCGCTCCAGAGCCACGGGGTCGGCGCGGTTCGATTGCGCGGTGTAGGCAATGCGGCCGATGTGGTCCAGGACCATCGCACCGGTGCCCTCCAGAAACATGCCATCGGCCTCCAGTCCCGAGTAGTCGATCACGTCCTGCACGCGGTACTCGGTCTTGAGCAACTCGATGACATCGCTGCGCCGCTCTCGCCGCCGGCTCCTGGCGTACATGGGGTAGATCGCCACATGGCCGCCCGCGTGGGTAGAGAACCAGTTGTTGGGGAACACTGCGTCGGGCGTGTCGTGCTCGCCGGGGGCGTCGAACAGGTGCACGCGCACCCCTGCGCCCTCCAGGCGCTCTGCAGCAGCAGTGACCTCGGCAAACGCGCGACGCGAGGTGTCACGGGCCGCCGGCTGCGCGGTGCGCACTTGAAAGGCGTTGTCGGCGGCGGTTTCGGGGTTGGGGTGAAAGCTGTGCGGGCGCACCATCACAACGGCGCTGGGGGCTTGGACTGAGGCGTGCATGGCGGGGCTGGGTGTGAAAGAAGCGGGAAGAAGTCCCAGAATTTTCTTGGCAGCCCCTGCTATCCTCTAGCCTCACAACTGGTCAAAATGGCTGATAAATTGCCGTTCTGCCAGTTCTGAAGCCCACTATGACCAAGCTCGACGACACCGACCGCGAAATCATCAGCATCTTGCGTGCGGACGCGCGCACCCCTGTGGCCACGTTGGCGCAAAAGCTGCGCGTATCGCGCGGCACAGTGCAGAACCGCCTGCACAAGATGGAAGAGAGCGGCGTCATCACCGGCTACACCGTGCGCCTGCGCCCTGATTCCGAGCCGCAGCGCATCCGTGCGTGGATGAGCATTGCGGTCGAAGGCAATGCCGCCCCCGCCGTCATCCGGGCGCTGCGCGGCGAGCCCACGGTGGGGACGCTGCACACCACCAATGGCCGCTGGGACATCGTGGCCGAGGTGCGTGCCGAGAGCCTGGAGGCGTTTGACGCGGCCCTGGGCCGCATTCGCCTCACGCCCGGCATTGGTAACACCGAAACCAGTATCTTGCTGTCCACCTACAAGGCGTGATGCGGCCCTGGCGGTGCACCAGCGCAAGGGCTGCGCGCTGGCGCCTGGGCGACAGCGGCTAGGGGGTTTCCGCATGCCCTCGCAGCGCGGCCTGCAGTCCAATGGTGAAGTCTTTGTTTTTGCATTTTCAGGAGCCTCGCCATGCAACGTCGCCAGATCATCCAATGGGGAGCCGCCAGCCTCGCCGCCCCCGCGTTCCTGGCGCAGGCCCAGAGCTTTCCCAGCAAGCCCATCAAGCTGGTCATCGCCTTTCCGGCCGGAGGCCCCACCGACATCACCATGCGGTCGCTGGCCGACAACGCCAGCAAGATCCTGGGCCAGCCCGTGATCGTGGAGAACAAGCCCGGAGCCGGCGGCACCTTGCCCGCACAGCAGCTGCAAACGTCTCCCGCCGATGGCTACACGGTGGCGCAGATTCCGCTGGGCGTGTTCCGCCTGCCCTACACCACCAAGATCAACTGGGACCCGGTCAAGGACATCAGCTACGTGCTCAACGTCACCGGCTACGCGTTTGGCCTGGTGGTGCCTGCCGACTCCCCGCTCAAGACCTGGACGCACTTCGTGGCCTGGGCCAAGGCCAACCCCGGCAAACTGAGCTACGGCTCCACCGGCACCATGACCAGCCCGCACCTGACCATGGAACTCATCGCCCAGCAGCTGGGCCTGGAGCTGCTGCACGTGCCCTACAAGGGCAGCGCCGACCTCATGCAATCCATCCTGGGCGGGCAGATCATGGCGGCGGCCGACTCCACGGGCTTTGCACCGCAGGTCGAGGCGGGCAAGCTGCGCGTGCTCAACACCTGGGGCGCCGAGCGCCTGGCCAAGTTCCCCGATGCACCCACGCTCAAGGAGCTGGGCCTGAACCTGGTGCAGAACTCGCCCTTTGGCATTGGCGCCCCCAAGGGCACGCCCGATGCGGTGGTCAAGCGCCTGCACGATGCCTTCAAGCAGGCCATGGAGCAGGAGAGCTACAAGACAGCACTGGCCCGCTACGACATGGTGCCGATGTACATGAGCACGTCGGCGTACAAGAAGTTTGCGCAGGACACCTTCACGCGCGAGAAGGCGCTGGTAGAGAAACTGGGCTTGGCCAAACCCACCTGAGGCCACTCCCTTCGGAGGGCGCAATGCGTTCCGTGTGATGATCCGCAGCATTGAACGGAACTCACACACGATATGGCATCCCCCTCCGACAGCATCAGCATGGCCCTGTTTTGCGACTTTGAAAACGTCGCCCTGGGCGTGCGCGATGCACAGTACGAAAAGTTCGACATCAAGCCCATCCTGGAGCGCCTGCTGCTCAAGGGCTCCATCGTGGTCAAGAAGGCCTATTGCGACTGGGAGCGCTACAAGGGCTTCAAGGCCACCATGCACGAGGCGAATTTCGAGCTGATCGAGATCCCCCATGTGCGCCAGTCGGGCAAAAATTCGGCCGACATCCGCCTGGTGGTGGACGCGCTGGACCTCTGCTACACCAAGTCGCACGTCAACACCTTCGTCATCATCAGCGGCGACTCGGACTTCTCGCCGCTGGTGTCCAAGCTGCGCGAGAACAACAAGCAGGTGATCGGCGTGGGCGTGAAGCAGTCCACGTCCGATCTGCTGATTGCCAACTGCGACGAATTCATCTTCTACGACGACCTGGTGCGCGAAAACCAGCGCGCCCAGGCCCGTCGCCAGAGCCCTGGCAGCAACCCGCCACCAGCACCCCGTCGCAGCCCCGAGGAGGAGCGCAGCCGCAAGGAAAGCCAGGACGCGCGCCGCACCCAGGGCGTGGAGCTGGCGGCCGAAACGTTTGAAGCCCTGCTGTCCGAGCGCGGCGACACCGGCAAGATCTGGGCCTCGGTGCTCAAGGAGGCCATCAAGCGCCGCAAGCCCGATTTCAGCGAAGGCCGCTACGGCTTTCGCACCTTTGGCAACCTGCTGGAGGAAGCGCAGGCGCGCGGCCTGCTGGAGTTTGGGCGCGATGAAAAATCGGGTGCGTATGTGTTCCGCAGCCACGGTGGGTCGACCGCCGCCGCGCCCGCGCGGCCTGAAGGAGCCGGTGAGCGAGCCAGCCAGGGCGGCGCCACGCGGCATGACTTTCATGCGGTGGCGACGGCACCCGATCTGCGTTCTGACAGTGGCGAAGGGCAGGGCGCGCCGGGCCGCAGCCGGGGGCGTCGTGGTGAGGGCGCAGACCGCACGGACACACGCTCCACGCAGCGCAGCGAGCCGCGCAATGACTCGAACCAGGAGCCACAGGCGTCCGAGCAGGCGGATGTGCCGTCAGAGCGCCCGGCCAGCCGCTATTTCAGCCAGCCGGTGGCCCACGAGGCCGGGCCATTGGAGCGGGTGATCGACAGCAGCCCTGAGCAGGATGCGCGCGCCGAAGCGTTGGATGGCTCCGAGGCCCCGGCAGCGCAGATGCCTGCTGAGAACGATGGTGCCGAGCCTGCAGCCCCTCGCCGCAGCCGCGCCCGCAGTGGAGGCGGTGCCAAGCCAGCTGCCAGCGCCCCCAAGGCTGCTGCTGCGCCCCGGGCGCGTGGCGCGCGTGCCGTGGCGGATGCGGGCGGTGCTACAGGTGCCGAGGCATCGGCTTCTGCGGCCGAGGCACCAGCCGCTGAGGCACAAGACGCGGCTCCCACCAAGGCGGCCGCTCCCCGTCCACGCAGTCGGGCCCGCAAGCCGGCCGCCAAACCCGCCGAGTAAGCGTTATTGGCCCGCTGCGGTCGCTGAGCGCTGCAGCGCCAGCCGCTCTTGCACTTCTTCGTAACGGGGGGGCGTGCAGCCCGCCCGCTCCACACAGTAGCTGGCGCTGGCCAGCGCATGGTGCAGCACGGCGCGCAGCCGGGCCTCCGCAACGGGCGCCGTCAGGCCACCCGGGCGCAAGGTCAGGGCTTCTTCGCCCCGCTCAGGCCCTGCCAGCCAGGCGGTGATCAACCCCGCCAGAAAGCAGTCGCCCGCGCCTACCGTGTCCACCACCGTGATCAGTGCTTCTTCGCGCGCATGCACAGCCAGGCCGTCGCGTTGCAGCAGCCAGGCACCTTCCGGCCCCAGGGTCAGGGCGAGCCATTGGGCCTGTGTTTGCTGCTGCAAATAGTGGGCGCGTTCCAATGCGTTGGCACCCGGAACAGCCAGCGCCTCCAGGTCATCGTCACTCACCTTGATGAGGTGGGCGTGCTGCAGGGCGGCCATCACGTTGGCGCGGTAGGCCTCCGCATCGTCCACGGCCGACAGGCGCAGGTTGGCATCGACCACCACCATGCGGCCTGCTGCGCGCTGCGCTGCCAGCCAGGGCTGGTAAACGGCAGCGTCCTGTGCCACCAGCGCCAGGCAGCCCGTGGCCACTACTTGCAGCTCTGGCAATGCGGCGCAAGCAGCCGTCAGCGCGGCGGCCGTCACCTGGCGGTCGGCCACGCCGTCGCGGTAGAAGCTGTAGCTGGCCTTGCCCTCGGCATCCAGTGCGGCCAGCGCCAGCGCGCTGGGTGCACGCACCGGCGTGGGGGAGGCCAGGGCCACACCCGCGTCGTGCAGGCCGCGTGCCAGTTGTCTCCCCAGCATGTCGCCCGATAGCGGGTTGAGGTACAGCGTGCCCACGCCCTGCAGGCCCAGCGCACGCGTGAGGTTGTAGACGGCGCCGCCCGCGCAGGGCTTGAGGCGGCCATCGGGCTCTTCGATCAGGTCAAACAAGGCCTCGCCCGCCGTGGCCACCCGCAGCGGCGGTGCGGTGTGGGCGGGGCTGGAGTCGGCGGACTGGATAGGGAAAACCATAAGTAAATCCACTTGATTTATTAACTTGTCGGCCACTATAGTTCGATCCCACCCACCCGACAAGAGTGGTTCACCTGCCAGCCGCGCAGCACGGGGCCGACAGGAATCTGCCATCCCACAACCCGGAGACAACACCATGCAACGCACCCCCGCCTTTGCGCTTTCTGCCCTTGCCCTCACCGGCGCCCTGGCCTGTGGCCTGGCCCAGGCGCAGACGTCCGAGCCCGTCATCGGCCTCATCACCAAGACCGAGACCAACCCCTTCTTCGTGAAGATGAAAGAGGGCGCCACGGCCGAGGCCAAGAAGCTGGGTGCCAAGCTGGTGTCGGCCGCAGGCAAGACCGATGGCGACAACGCGGGCCAGGTCACGGCCATGGAGAACCTGATCGCCGCCGGTGCCAAGACCATCCTCATCACCCCCAGCGACGCCAAGGCCATCGTGCCCGCGATCAAGAAGGCGCAGGCGCGCGGCGTGATGGTGATTGCGCTCGACAGTCCCACCGAGCCCATGGATGCGACCGACGCGCTGTTTGCCACCGACAACTACAAGGCGGGCGAGCTGATCGGCCAGTATGCCAAGGCCGCCGCGGCGGGCAAGAAACCTGTGATTGCCACGCTGGACCTGTTTCCCGGCCACCCGGTGGGCGCACAGCGGCACAACGGCTTCCTGAAGGGCTTTGGTCTGCAGGCCAACGATGCCAAGAGCAATGAGTTGTCGCGCCCGGCCGAAGTGGTGTGCATGGCCGACAGCTTTGGTGACCGCGCCAAGGGCCAGACCGGCATGGAAAACTGCCTGCAGAAGAACCCCGACATCAACATCGTCTACACCATCAACGAGCCCGCCGCTGCCGGTGCCTACAACGCGCTCAAGGCCGCAGGCAAGGAGAAGAACGTGCTCATCGTCTCGGTGGACGGTGGCTGCGCGGGCATCGCCGACGTGGGCAAGGGCGTGATCGCCGCCACCAGCCAGCAGTACCCGCTGCGCATGGCCGCCATGGGCGTGGCGGCAGGCGTGGAATACGCCAAGACCGGCAAGAAGGTCAGCGGCTACACCGACACCGGCGTGACGCTGATCGCTGCCAAGCCCATGGCGGGCGTGGACAGCAAGGATGTGAAGACCGGCACCGACCTGTGCTGGGGCGCCAAGTAAGAGCCGTTCTCAAAACTCTTCTGGCGTCGTTGCTGCGTCTTGTCGTACTACCGTACTGCCTGCGACGCAGCGCCTAGCCAGAACCGCTTCGCTGAGTTTTGCGATCGGCTCCCAACCGTCAACTGCTTTCTGAGCGCCCCCTTTGTCCACCCGCACGGAGCCGCCATGTCCTCGACCGCTTCCAAACTACCGCCCCTGGCCACGCTGGGGCCGTTCATCGCGCTGATCCTGGCGTGCGCCTTTTTTGCCACGCAGAGCGAGCGTTTCCTGTCGGCGCAGAACTTCGCGCTCATCCTGCAGCAGGTCATGGTGGTGGCGGTGATCGCCATTGGCCAGACGCTGGTCATCCTCACCGCGGGCATTGATCTGTCGTGTGGCATGGTCATGGCGCTGGGCGGCATCGTGATGACCAAGATGGCGGCGGACTACGGCCTCTCGGCCCCCGTGGCGATTGCCTGCGGCATGGCGGTGACCATGCTGTTCGGCCTGATCAACGGCCTGCTGGTCACCAAGATCAAGCTGCCGCCCTTCATCGTCACGCTGGGCACGCTCAACATCGCGTTTGCCGCCACGCAGCTGTACTCGGGCGCGCAGACCATCACCGACATCCCCGCTGGCATGACCGCGCTGGGCAACACCTTCCAGCTGGGGCAGACCGCCATCGTCTGGGGCGCGGTGCTCATGCTGGTGCTGTACCTCGTCACCTGGTTTGCGCTGCGCGAGACCGCGCCGGGCCGCCATGTCTACGCCGTGGGCAACAGCCCCGAGGCCACGCGCCTCACCGGCATTGCCACCGACAAGGTGCTGCTGGGCGTGTATGTGCTGGCCGGCCTGTTCTACGGCATCGCGTCGGTGCTGTCGGTGGCCCGCACCGGCGCGGGCGACCCGAACGCGGGCCAGACCGAGAACCTCGACGCCATCAGCGCCGTGGTGCTGGGCGGCACCAGCCTGTTTGGCGGGCGCGGCATGATTTTGGGCACGCTGGTGGGGGCGCTGATTGTGGGCGTGTTCCGCAACGGGCTCACGCTGATGGGCGTGTCGTCGGTCTACCAAATTCTGGTCACCGGCATCCTCGTGATCCTGGCCGTGGCCACCGACCAATTCTCGCGCAAAGGAGTGCGTTGATCATGAGCACCTCCCCACACACAAGGAACGCGCCGCTGGTCATGCAGGCCAAGGGCCTGGTCAAGCGCTACGGGCAGGTCACCGCGTTGGATGGCGCCGACTTTGAACTGCGCGCCGGTGAAATCCTGGCCGTGATCGGCGACAACGGCGCGGGCAAGTCGAGTCTCATCAAGGCGCTGTCGGGCGCCACCGTGCCCGACGAAGGCGAGATCCTGCTCGACGGCCAGCGCATCCAGTTCAAAAGCCCCATCGACGCGCGCCGCGCGGGCATAGAAACCGTGTACCAGGACCTGGCCGTGGCCCCGGCCATGACGATTGCCGAAAACCTGTTCCTCGGCCGTGAACTGCGCCGCCCCGGACTGCTGGGCAGCGCGCTGCGCATGCTCGACAAGAAGAAGATGCTGGAAGAAAGCGTGGCCCGCATGGCCGAGCTGAAGGTCGGCATCCGCTCCATGACGCAGGCGGTGGAGACACTCTCGGGCGGCCAGCGCCAGTGCGTGGCCGTGGCGCGCGCGGCAGCGTTTGCGCGCCATGTCGTCATCATGGACGAGCCCACTGCCGCCCTCGGCGTGAAGGAGGGCAACATGGTGCTGGAGCTGATCCGCCGCGTGCGTGACAAGGGCCTGCCTGTGATTCTCATCAGCCACAACATGCCCCATGTGTTCGAGATTGCCGACCGCATCCACATCGCCCGCCTGGGCAAGCGCGCTGCCGTCGTCAACCCCAAGAAGATCAGCATGAGCGACACCGTAGCCGTGATGACCGGTGCCATGGCGGCCTCCGACCTGCCCGCTGAATGCCTTGCCTGAAACATGCTGAAAAATATCGACCCCCTGCTGACCCCCGACCTGCTCAAGGTGCTGGCCGAGATGGGCCATGACGACGCCATCGTGCTGGCCGATGCCAACTTCACCGCCATGAGCCTGGGCGCGGGCAAGCCCGTGCTGCGCCTGCCCGGCATTGGCATGGCGCGTGCCGTGCAAGCGGTGGCCAGCGTGCTGCCATTGGCGCAGGACGTGCCGCACCCCGTGGCCTACATGCAGGTGGGCGGCACCGAGGTGCCGTACCGATCGGCCCTGCAGCGCGAAACCATGGACGTGCTGGCACGCGAGGGCGTGGCCAGCGAGCAGGCCGAAGGCGTGGAGCGTTTTGCGTTCTACGAGCGCGTCAAAAAGGCCTATGCCATCGTGGTGACGGGCGAGCTGCAGCCCTGGGGCAACTTCCTGCTGCGCAAGGGCGTCATCGGCGACACTCTGACCGCTTGATCGTTTCATCACCATGCTGGACACCGACGCATCCCTACCCGCCGTTGACAACACTGCCGCCAGCCCCGCGCTGCTGCGCCAGCGCGGCTCCAACCATGTGGGGCTGCGCCAGTTCAACGAGCGTGTGGTGCTGCAGGCGCTGCGCACCCATGGCAGTCTGGCCAAGGCCGAGATGGCGCGGGTCACGGGCCTCACGGCGCAGACCATCGGCCTCATCACCGCCCGGCTGGACGAAGACCAGTTGCTGCGCCGCGAAGCGCCCGTGCGCGGCCGCGTGGGCCAGCCTTCGGTGCCCATTGGTCTCAACCCCGACGGCGCCTTTGCCATCGGCATCAAGATCGGCCGCCGCAGCGCCGACTGGCTGCTGGTGGACTTCACCGGCCATGTGCGCGAGCGCATCGTGCTCGACTACGCCTTCCCTGACATCGATGTGCTGTTGCCCGCCATCCGTACGCACCTGAACCAGCTGCTCGACGGCCTGGGCCCGCTGCGCTCGCGCGTGGTGGGCGTGGGTGTGGCCGCGCCGTTCCAGCTGGGCGGCTGGCACCGCATGCTGGGGCTCACCGAGGCGCAGTCCGAAGCCTGGAACAACATCGACCTGGCCGAGCAGGTGCAGCAGATGACCGAGCTGCCCGTGAGCTTTGCCAAAGACACCTCCGCCGCGTGCGTGGCCGAGTTGCTGCAGGGGCGCGGGCGCGACATCCCGAGTTTTTTGTACCTCTTCATGGACACCTTTGTGGGCGGCGGGCTGGTCATCAACTCGCACTTGCACCGGGGTCTTCACGGCAACGCGGGCGCCGTGGCCTCGCTGCCGCTGTCACCCGCCCAGCCGGGCCAGGCACCCGCACAGCTCATCAGCCAGGCATCTTTGTGGGAGCTGGAGCAGCGCTTTCGCGAACACGGCCTCGACCCCATGGCCGCCTACGACAAGCGCGTGCTGCAGGCCCCTTGGCTGGAACACAGCCGGGGCTGGATCGCGCGCGCTGCGGCGGGCCTGGCGCACTGCATCGTCTCGGCCACCGCGTTTTTGGACCTGGATGCCGTGGTGGTCGATGGCGCCGCAGCCCCCGAGCTGCTGCAGGCGCTGTGCGAAAGTGCCCGCCACGCGCTGGCCGACTACAACTGGGAAGGCCTGCACCAGCCGCCCCGGCTGGAGCTGGGCACCATGGGCTCGGATGCCCGCGCGCTGGGCGGAGCACTGCTGCCGCTGCATGCGTGTTTTGCGCCGGATACCGATATCTTCCTCAAGGCTTGATGGTCGTGCTATTGAAATAATAGCTATCACGGCATATTCCACTGGCGCAAGCGGGCGTTTTCAGTCAAAACTGCTTCCTGGAGGTCTTGCGTGCACTGTGCCGTCTCGGGAGCGCTGGCCCAGTTGCGTCGATCAGCCAGGGGCTGTGGCGACTGCGACCTGTTGCCTGCTGCGCTTGCTTCGCTGACAGTTAGCGCCCCGCCAGGATCGCCCGCGCCACTTCGGCAAACCCCGCGCCCCGTTCGCCCTGCGTCACATAGCGTGGCAGATGTGTGAGCTGCGGCACAAACCGCGCGATATTGGCCACGCCCACGCTGTGGGTGAAGTGCTGGAACATCGCCTGGTCATTGCCCGAGTCGCCCACAAACACCCAGCGGTCCAGTTCCTGCGCAAGGTCGCGGCCCAGCAGCTCGCGCACGATCCAGTTGGCACCCTGCCATTTGTTGAAATCCCCAAAGCAGCCATGGATGTGGATGCTGCTCACCGTGGTCTGCATGCCTTCGCGCTGCAGTAAGTCCAGCACCTGCTGCACGGTCTCGGGCGGGTGCCGGTCGAACTCGGCGTAGTCAAATGCCAGGTCCGTCTCACGCCCGGCGCTGTCGCGGCTGAGGGCGACGCCTGGCACTTCCGCCGCGACCTGGGCGGCGATCTCACGCATGCGCGCCTGGTTGGCATTGCGCGTGGCGGCGTCTTGCTGGTAGCGCTTGACCAGCGTTGGTTGAGCGCCAGAGCTGCGGGTAAATGCCACGGCACCGTTCTCTGCCACCATGGCATCGACAGGCCAGGTCGAACCGGCAGGCCCCGCCATGAAAGGCTCGCACCAGCCAATCGGCCGCCCGGTGATGGGAATGACCACCAGGCCCGCGGCCTTCAGGGCGGCCAGCGCCTGCAGCGCATCGGGCGTGATGGCGCCCTCGGTGGTCAGGGTGTCGTCGATGTCGGTGAATATTCCCGCGATGGTGGAGCGAGCGGCCAAATTCCAGTGAGGCAGGGGCAGCATGTGGCAAATGCAGGAAGTGTTCTGGCCTGATGATCAGCGCGCAGCTTGCAGGAGGGGCCTCTCGATGCAGCGGAACCACAGCATGCTGATGGCAACAATTGCAACGGGAAGACCGAGCAGGAAGAAGAGCAATGACTGCGGTTCCGAAATACCAAGGGACATGCGCATTCGACCGCTGGCATCGAGCAGGAAGGTGTGAAGCAGATACAAACTGTACGAAGCATCGCCCACCGCTACCAGCCAGGTGGGCGGTGAAAACCTGGTTTGCTCGAGGCACAGGGCAATGACTAGAGTGGCAACGCCCACCACCCCGAAGCTCGCCGCCCGCATGACTTCGACACGATCAAAAAACGGCGACATGGAACCTATCGCAAAGCCCGAGGCTATCAGCAGGAGGCACAGCGGGATGGTGGTTTGACGTGTTCGAAAGATTGGAGCGCGTCTGTCATAGGCGTGGGCGACCAGTGCTCCTGCCAGGAACTCCAGCCCCAGTCCGGTGAGTCCATACCGTAGCGGTTGGTTGCCTTCAAACACACCTTGCGGGTCGATGATGACCCATGCGATGCCCCAAGCCGCGAGTACCAGCATTATCAAAACGATGGCTTTGATCCGATATCGCGTCGGAACGACTGCAATGGGAATGATCCACAGGTAGAAGTAGATTTCCATCGTCAGCGACCATGCTGGAGGCAGCCAGTTGTCCCAAATGTTGGGGTACAGCAGCAGTGTGCTGAAAATTATCTTCTGCAGTGGTGGCAGGCTCTCCTGGTATGTCCAGACTGTCGTCAGTGCGATGAGCAGCAGAACGGGCCAATAACCCAAATAGATGCGTCGCAACCGCTTCATCGCGAAAGGCTTGATGCCGCTCTCAGGAATGGTGCGCAGGGCCGAGCGGTAGACCACGAAGCCGCTGAGTGTGAAAAAAATGTCTACCCCTGAGAAGCCCCACCGTGTGATCGTGCTGGTTGCAGACAATATCGGCGACAGATCCCAATGAGGGTGCATGTGGAAGAAGAGCACCATCAGCGCAGCAATGCCACGCAGGGCTTGGATCCAGTGCAGGTCGGTTTTGACAGCGGTATCAGTCCTCATCGGATAACTCGGGACTGAGAGCCTCGCGCGGCACGTTGCTCACGTCATAGTGCAAAAAAGCAATCAAAAACTGAATGCCGATAATGAGTGGCAGCGCGGCGAACATCACAGTTCCGCTGGAAGCGGGAACTCCGGTGGCCATTCCGTGGAGCCAATGAAAGCCACCGAAGGTGATGCCTATTAGGCACAACAATGCGCCTAGGACGCTGTATAGGCTACCGATATTGAAATCCCGCAGGAGATACAGGTACACGTAGCGCTTGATAAGCCGAGAAATATGCTTGCCCAAAAATTCAGGCAGTATTTTGGAGACCTTTAGATTCGACTCTTCGGATGCATAGACTGAATCCATGGGAACGTCGTGTACGACCGCTCGAATGGTATTCAAGTGGTAAAGCATATCTGTTTCGAAAAAATACCGGCGCTCCAGTTTCGCAAGCGGTAGTTGGCGTAAAACCGCTGTATGAATAGCGGTGTAGCCATTGGTCGGATCCATTGAAGACCAATAGCCGCAACTGAACTTGGTCATCAAAGATAGCACCGCGTTGCCAAACATCCGCACTGGAGGCATGCCGCGCAGGGATTCGGGCCGATAGAAGCGATTGCCCTTTGTGTAGTCGGCTTGCCTGCGTATGAGAGGTCGTACGAACAATGGGAGCAGCGCTGGGTTCATTTGTCCATCACCGTCAATCTTGACTACGATGTCTATCCCATCGGCGATAGCGGCTTCGTAGGCCGTTACTACGGCACCGCCCACGCCCCGGTTCTCGGGGTTGTAAAGTACGCGGACGCGAGGGTCCGAGTTGTGCTTTTCAATAAAGCGGCCACTGCCGTCAGGACAAGCGTCGTCTACAGCGTAGATGACGTTCACTTCGGGCCCAATGGCGGAGATGACCCCGAGGACATGCTGCAATACCTTGTAGCAGGGAATGGCGACAGCAATGCGCATTTTCGTTTTCTCAGCTGGTGGAGGCCAACGCCACGCCTGCCATGATCAGCGCACCGCCAGCCAGCGTGCGCCAATGCAGAGGCTCGCCAAGGAACATCCAGGCCAGCGTTGGAACGATGAGGAATGCAAGGCCCATGAAGGGGTAGGCAAGATGCAGGGGTACATTGCGCAGAATCCATACCCAGCCCAGCGTTGTGAGGCCGTATAGAACCAGCGACGCGATGAGCCAGCCATTGAAGACAAACGCCTGCCATGTCAACGGCGCTGAGAACGCTCCGGACGCTTTCTTGAACAGGATTTGCCCAACGCTGATGGACAGCACGCAGAGCAGTGTGAGCGCTATGGTGACGTTAGGCATTTTCTTGCTCCGATGTCCGGCAAATGATGGGGAGCAAAACCAGCGGTGCAGTGAAAAACGCCAGAAGGTACCGGTATTCCCCCGCGATCGAAAAAATGAAAACGGCGGCCAGCTGCAGGGCATATGTTCCTGCAATCAGTGCAACGACCTTGTCGCGTTGTTTCATCGTGCGGCGAAGCGCCACTGCCAACAATACGAGCCCGCCCCAGGGTGCCCACAGGATTGCGCGATGCTGGATGGAAAAGTCATACCAGGCATGGAGATGTTTGCGCAGCGAGAACTTCAAGGGCTGGACACTGGATATGGACTTGGTGTACGGCAGTATCTTGCTGGTCTCGGAGGGGCCGGGGATGCCGCCATTGGCCATCGCCGCGTACAGGAAGATATTGACACGGCTGGCCATGAAGGCGGGGAAGTTGTGCCACAGGTTGTATTTGAAGAACTCCTTGAGGATGGTTCTTTTGGATTTGTCTGAGAGCGACATAAGAGCGGGGCCCGTGGGAAAGAAGATCAATGGGTCCCAGTAGTAGTGGTCGTAGAACTCGCGGATCTTGTCCAGCGATTGGCCCGTAGAGGTCAGCGCATCGACTGTTTTGGCTGTGACGCGTGGTTGGTCGTGTTCCCACAGCCCCATAGGCCGGTGCTCCAGGAAACCCACCGTTTCATACAGTGCGAGCGGGAATATCGAACCGATAGGGTTCTTGTACTTGTAGATGAACTGGCTGCCAAAGCCGACGATAAGCCAAGGGACGATGACCAAGCTCATGCGGATTCTGTAGGGCTTGGACAGTAGCCAAGTCAATCCCGCAAGCGGTATTAGATTCAACACGCCGTTGGGTCGCCCGAAGATTGCAAACGGTATGGTGACGAAGAAGATCAGCAACGACGATAGATCCACGCTGCGGTTGCGGATGCTCCTCCACACTTCGAACATCATGCCGCTGAGCGCAATCGCATAGATACCGTCCGAGTAGAAGCTGCTGGAGTAGTACACGACGCTGGGCGCCAGTGCGACAAAGATGAGGCAGTAGGCAAAGCTCTTCCACATGCGGCGCGCCAGCATCCAGGCCAGTATGCGTGCGCACACTGCTGCACAAATCAGCATCTGCAAAGCGATCGGAACCTCGACCCGCCCTGTTGCGCCGTAGGTGAGCAGCGCATAGAGATACCAGAATGCCGGCTTGTTGGCTTGGTGAACGCGATCGGTATCGACCTCCAGCATGATGGCAAGGCTGTCTTGCCCCAGAATTCCGGGCCAGGAGGCGACGAGCCAGGCGGCATACACGACGCCAATCAACGCCAAGACGAAGGCGAAGTACTGCAGTTCGGACAGCGCCAGAAAGCGGGTTTTGACGGCGCGCACGGCCGACGCGCCAAACCACACCTGCGAGGACGACGGCTTGAATCTCAAAGCTTGCTTCTCCACTAGATGCCAACTGGCGTAGGCCAGCACCACGGTAATGGCAAGCGATATGCAGAGCGTTCCTGTGAATCCCAGCTGGGGCCATCCATACTGAATGACGGTTTGCTGGATGGGAAATGCGAACAGATAAATGCCATACGAAGGATCTCCCCACCGGCCAGCGCGCCGGATGTATGCCGTGGCTTGAGTTCCGGAATAAATGATGAAAAACGGCAGCCCTAGCAGCAAAGCGCTATGCCGCCAGCCCGCCATCCACACGGAGGCAGTTGCAAGGGCGATGGCTCCGCCCCACAGCACAGGCCGACGGCGCCAGTACGGCTCCAAGGTGTAGAGCGCGGCGCCGGCCAAGAAGAACGCACTCAGCTCACGACCGTGGTGAACCGTGCCGGTCACGTCGGGATTGCTGCGGGCGAGAAACCAGCCGATCAGAACCGCAATGCTCAAAAGCAGCACGGGCCGGTACTTCAACAGACCAATCAACCCCGCCAAGCCCAGCGCAATGTAGCAGCGTACTTCGATGGGAATGGTCCACAGCGACCCATTCACGCCGAGGCGATAGGGGTTGTTCTCAAACACCCCGGGCAGCACGAAATGGATCTTCATCCCCAGCGCCTGCAGGTAGTTGGCCGTTGCGCGGTGTGTCAGGTACTCCTTCAACGGAAGTTGCGTGACCCAGGCGCCCAAGACATAGGCGGTCAATACCACTGCGACGGTAAGGGCTGGCCAGATGCGTAAAAAACGACGAAGCCCGAATCGCCAGAGGTTCGGATCCCTCTGCCAACTGGCATTCACCAGATACCCGCTGAGTACGAAGAAGATGGTGACCGCCAGCCCGCCCAGGCTGTGGATGCCGAAGAAAGACGGCTCCATCTGGCCCGTAAGCGCGAAGTGGTGGCTGTACAGCACCATCGTCGCGGCCACGATGCGGATCGCGTCGAAGTTGTTACCCGGGTGGGTGGCTGGGGATGGCACCCCCGTGTGGGCCTTCATGGAACTCGGGGCGCTCATGCGCTGGCCTGCAAAGCCAACCCCGCATGCTCCCGCAGAGGATGGAAGTGGATCTTCGGAAACCGCTCCTGCGCCAGCCGTACGTCGTAGGGCGAGGTGCAAAGGTACGCCAGTGTGTCGGCCGCGTCATGCGCCAGGCGCAGGGGGTAGGCGTCGGTGAACGCGCGCAGGTCGGCGGCATTGTCGGCCGTGATCCAACGCGCGCTCGTGTACTGGCAGCCCTCCAGCCGCACATCGGCGTCGTACTCGGCCTTCAGGCGGTGCTGCACCACTTCAAACTGCAGCTGGCCCACGGCGCCCAGCAGCATGTTGCCGCCGGCGTCGGGCTTGAAGACCTGGATCGCGCCTTCCTCGCCCAGCTGGGCCAGGCCCTGCTGGAGCTGCTTGGTGCGCAGCGGGTTCTTGAGCACGACGGTCATGAACATCTCGGGTGCGAAGAACGGCAGGCCAGTGAACTGCAGGTTGGCGCCGTCGGTGATGGTGTCGCCCAGCTGCACGCCGCCGTGCGTGGTGAAGCCGATGATGTCGCCTGCATAAGCTTCTTCGACGGCCTCGCGGCGCTGGGACATGAAGGTCACGACCGAGGTGGGACGCAGTTCCTTGGCGGTGCGCTGCACCTTGAGCTTCATGCCCGGCGTGTACTTGCCGCTCGCCACGCGCACGAAGGCGATGCGGTCGCGGTGGTTGGCGTCCATGTTGGCTTGCACCTTGAACACCACGCCAGCAAAGCCTTCGTCTTCGGGCTGGATGGTCTTGACCACGGGCTGTTTGTTGACTTCGAGCGTGCTCACGCGCGGGCCGGGTGGCGGTGCCATGTCTACCAGTGCGTCCAGCACCTCCATCACCCCGAAGTTGTTCACGCCGGAGCCAAAGAACACGGGGGTCAGCTTGCCGGCCAGGAAGGCCTCGTGGTCCCAGGCGGGGGAAGCGCCCACGGCCAGCTCCATGCTCTCCAGCGCGGCGTCAAACTCGGTGCCGAAGCGCGCGCGCAGTGTGGTTTCATCCGACAGAGGTATGGATTCAAAGTCCTGCGGGCGGCGTTCGCTGCCGGACTCGAACACCGTCATGGTCTTGGTGCGCAGGTTGATGATGCCGCCGAAGGCCTTGCCTTGGCCTACGGGCCAGGTCATGGGGCAGCAGGGCATGCCCAGCTCGCGCTCCACTTCGTCCATGATGTCCAGCGGGTCCCGCACTTCGCGGTCCATCTTGTTGACGAAGGTAATGATGGGCGTGTCGCGCTGGCGGCAGACTTCGATCAGGCGGCGCGTCTGCGCTTCCACGCCGTTGGCAGCGTCGATCACCATCAGCGCCGAATCGACGGCGGTGAGCACGCGGTAGGTGTCTTCCGAGAAGTCCTTGTGGCCGGGCGTATCCAGCAGGTTGATGACATGCTCCCGGTAGAGCATCTGCATGACCGACGAGGCCACCGAGATGCCGCGCTGCTTTTCAATTTCCATCCAGTCTGACGTGGCGTGGCGGCTGGCCTTGCGGCCCTTCACGGCGCCAGCGATCTGGATCGCGCCCGAGAACAGCAGCAGCTTTTCGGTCAGCGTGGTCTTACCCGCATCGGGGTGGGAAATGATGGCAAAGGTGCGGCGGCGCCGGGTTTCTGGGGCGTAGGACACAGGGGTTCCTGAATGGGATGGAGCGGGGCAGCGTGCCCTGCACAAGAATCTGGGGCGGGGCCTGCGGGGAGGCCACGAGGTCTGCGGTCGCGGGATTTTACTGTTCCGTGCAAGGCTGGGGGATGGATTGCCCCGCTGGCGTAGCGCCGGGCGAGCACTTGCTTTTATAATCCGCCGATCCGAGGAGCGTTGCAGCGTCCCCAGCACAGGCGGGGCGTGAGGCTCGGAGTCATCTAGCAACGACGCTCATCCACTTCGCGTGCGGTGAGTCGTATCGACCATCCCCTTCGCGCAGTGGCTTTTCAAACATGCTTTGGAGCACACCATCATGAACGCACGCGTCAACGCCCCGGTCAACACCGACTGCATCATTGCCGACATCGGCCTGGCCGAATGGGGCCGCAAAGAGATCCGCATCGCCGAAACGGAAATGCCCGGCCTCATGGCCATCCGCGAAGAATTCGCCGCTAAGCAGCCGCTCAAGGGCGCGCGCATCACCGGCTCGTTGCACATGACGATCCAGACCGCCGTGCTGATCGAAACCCTGCAGGCGCTGGGTGCACAAGTGCGCTGGGCATCGTGCAACATCTTCTCCACACAAGACCACGCCGCGGCCGCGATTGCTGCCGCTGGCACGCCCGTGTTCGCCATCAAGGGCGAAACCCTGGCGGAATACTGGGACTACACCCACCGCATCTTTGACTTCGGCGCTGCCGGCTCCGAGGGCGAAGGTCCCAACATGATCCTGGACGACGGCGGTGATGCCACGCTGCTGATGCACCTGGGCAAGCGCGCCGAAAAGGATGCATCACTGATCGCCAACCCGACCAGCGAAGAGGAAACCTGCCTGTTCAACGCCATCAAGGCCAAGCTGGCCGTGGACCCGACCTGGTACAGCCGCAAGAGCGCCCACATCATCGGCGTGACCGAAGAAACCACCACGGGCGTATTGCGCCTGAACGAAATGGCCGCCAAGGGCAGCCTGATGTTCCGTGCCATCAACGTGAACGATTCGGTGACCAAGAGCAAGTTCGACAACCTGTACGGTTGCCGCGAATCGCTGGTGGACTCCATCAAGCGCGCCACCGATGTGATGATCGCCGGCAAGGTCGCCTGCGTGGCGGGCTACGGTGACGTGGGCAAGGGCTCTGCCCAGGCTCTGCGTGCCCTGAGCGCCCAGGTGTGGGTCACCGAGATCGACCCCATCAATGCCCTGCAAGCCGCAATGGAAGGCTACAAGGTCGTAACGATGGAATACGCTGCCGACAAGTGCGACATCTTCGTGTCGGCCACCGGCAACAAGAACGTGATCCGCTACGAGCACATGGCCGCCATGAAGGACGAAGCCATCGTGTGCAACATCGGTCACTTCGACAACGAGATCGATGTGGCTTCGCTGGAGAAGCTGCAGTGGGACGAGATCAAGCCCCAGGTGGACCATGTCATCTTCCCTGACGGCAAGAAGATCACGCTGCTGGCCAAGGGCCGCTTGGTGAACCTGGGTTGCGCCACTGGCCACCCCAGCTTCGTGATGAGTTCCAGTTTCGCCAACCAGACCATCGCGCAGATCGAGCTGTTCACCAAGCAGGACGAGTACCAGGCTGGCAAGGTCTATGTGCTGCCGAAGCACCTCGACGAGAAAGTGGCGCGCCTGCACCTCAAGAAGGTGGGCGCCATGCTGACCGAACTCACTGACGAGCAGGCCGCCTACATCGGCGTGTCCAAGCAAGGCCCCTACAAGGCCAACACCTACCGCTACTGATCCCGGTGCAGCGCGCCCCGGCGACGGGGTGCACGCACGGTGGTCTGGCGCCGTTGCGCGGAGCAATGTCTGATTGCTCTTTAATTGATAGCTGCTGGCGCATGATTCACTAGCGCTACCAGCCGATTTGACTCTAAAAGGATGGGCGCGATGCGCGCAGACGTATTTTTGGTGGAGCGTGGCCACGCTGCCACGCGCTCGCAGGCGCAGCGCCTGATTGCCTCGGGCGTGCAGTGGCGCCTGTCGCCGCTGGCGCCCTGGCAGAAGGTGGCGAAGAACGGCGACGACATTCCGTCGGTGGCCGAGGTGCAGCTGCTGGACGATGCAGAAGCCAAGTACATCTCGCGCGGCGGGCTCAAGCTGGAAGGCGCGCTCAAGGCGCTGGGCCTGTCGGTGGCCGGCCTGCGGTGCCTGGATGTCGGGCAGAGCACAGGCGGCTTTACCGACTGCCTGCTTCAGCAGGGCGCTGCCCAGGTGATTGGGGTGGACGTGGGCCACGCCCAGTTGCACGACCGGCTGCGCAGCGATCTGCGGGTGGTGTGTGTGGAGGGCGTCAATGCCCGCTCGCTCACGCCCGATGCGTTGGTGCAGGCTTGTGAGATGGCCTTGTCCGAAGTCATCGTGCCGGAAGAAGACAACGAGACCCAACCCGAGGCCCCTTACAGCTGGATGCGCAATGGCGGCTTGGTGGACGAGGCGTACGACGACAGCGACGACGCCAAGGACCAGGACATTGAGGCCTTCAAGTCCGAGCGCGCGCAGCGCGCCCAGGGAACGCTGCCGGTGGAGCGCCGCCGCCGACCCGAGTGCGCTGATGTGGACATCACACCCAGTTTTGCGCTGGTGACCGGTGACCTGTCTTTCATCTCGCTCACCCTGGTGTTGCCTGCGTTGGTGCCGTTGCTGGCGCCCCAGAGCGACCTGGTCATGCTGGTCAAGCCGCAGTTCGAGCTGCAACCCGGGCAGGTGGGCAAGGGCGGTATCGTGCGTGACGAGTCCTTGTATGCGGTGGTGGAGCAGCGCATCCGCGATTGCTGCGCCGCGTTGGGCCTGGAGGTGTTGGCGTGGATCGATAGTCCCATCCAGGGCGGCGATGGCAACCGAGAATTTTTTGTACACGCAAGGAGAGCCGCATGAATGCAGCCCACGCGCAAGGCACCGGGTTCCCGGTGAGTTTCGAGTTTTTTCCGCCCAAGACGCCTGAAGGTGCCGACAAGCTGCGCGTGGCGCGCCAGCAGCTGTATGCGCTGCACCCCGACTTCTGCTCGGTGACCTATGGCGCAGGGGGGTCCACGCAAGAAGGCACCTTCGGCACGGTGCGTGAGATCCTGTCCGAAGGCGTGGGTGCCGCCTCGCACTTTTCGTGCATCGGGGCCACGCGCCAATCGGTGCGCGAGCAGCTGGCCACACTCAAGGCCATGGGTGTCAAGCGCCTGGTGGCGCTGCGCGGCGACCTGCCCAGCGGCTATGGCGCGGGCGGCGAGTTCCAGTACGCCAGCGATCTGGTGGCCTTCATCCGCGCCGAAACGGGCCGGGACTTCCACATTGAAGTGGCAGCCTACCCCGAGGTGCATCCCCAGGCCAGGTCGCCCGAGGCGGACCTGCAGGCCTATGTGACCAAGGTGCAGGCGGGCGCGGACTCCGCGATCACCCAGTACTTCTACAACAGCGACGCGTATTTCCGCTTCGTTGAAGACGCTCACCAGGCGGGTGCCGACGTACCGGTGGTGCCGGGCATCATGCCGATTTCCAGCTCCACGCAGCTGATGCGGTTTTCGGATGCCTGTGGTGCCGAGATTCCGCGCTGGATCCGCCTGCGGCTGCAGGCGTTTGGGGACGACACCGCCAGCATCAAGGCGTTTGGCCTGGATGTGGTGACCGACCTGTGCGACCAGCTGCGCAGTGCCGGCGTGCCCGCGCTGCACTTCTACACCATGAACCAAAGCGCCGCGACGCTGGAGATCTGTCGCCGGCTGGGGATCTGATGGCGGGGGGCACACAGCCTCCCGGGGCCCATCGCGGCGCTGCCCTGCGGGGGCTGCTGCGGCGAGCGGTGGGTCTGTGGCTGCTGTGCAGCGCTTGCACTGCTGTTCAAGCCCAGGGGTTGCAGGCAGAGCCGGATGCGCTGGCCCCTAATCTCTTGTCCGTGCCGGGCGAGGCCATGCTGATGGATCCCCCGGCCAAACCGGAACCCAGCACTCCTGCCGGGTCGCCGCTCAGCCTGGAGGCGGATGAGGTGGGCCTTGCCTCATGGTACGGGGCGCAGTTCCACCGGCGGCGCACTGCCAGCGGGGAGCTGTTTGACATGCGAGCGCTCACGGCCGCGCACCCCACGCTGCCCTTTGGCTCACGCGTGTGCGTACGCAGCCAGGCCACCGGGCGCACGGTGATCGTGCGCATCAACGACCGTGGCCCGCACACCCGCAACCGGGTGATTGACCTGAGCCGGGGCGCCGCCGAGGCGCTGGGCATGGTGGGCCTGGGGCTCAAGCCGGTGGAGCTGTTCGCCCTGCAGGACGACGACAAGGACTGCCCGGCGGCGCCTTGACGCCAGGCTTTGAACAGGTTCTTGGGAGGCCGGTCAGCCGCCCGATTCGAGCGTGTGGGTGGCGTGTTTGTCCTGCGCCAGCAGCTCGGCCATCTGGGGCAAGGCGTCTTTGAGCGCGGCCTTCAGCGTGTAGGGCGGGTTGATCAGGAACATGCCGCTGGCGGGCAGGCCTGGGCGCTTGGTGTCGCCGGTGACGGTTTCCGTGATCTTGCTTGACTTGACGGTGAGCGTGGCGTGCAGCCAGCTTTTGCCCGCCTTGGTGGCCAGCGTTTTCAGGCGGCGGGGCAGGTCGTGGGCTTCGGGGCGCGGAATGATGGGGTACCAGAACGCATAGGTGCCCGTGGCAAAACGCTTGAGCGAGTCGGCCGCCATGTCGAGCACCTTGGCGTAGTCGCTCTTGATTTCATAGCTGGGATCGCACAGCACCAGGGCGCGTCGGGCCGGTGGGGGCAGGAACTTTTTGATGCCCTCAAAGCCGTCCTCGTGCAGCACGGCCACCTGGCGGCCCGCCTCCAGCTGGGCCACGTTACCGGCCAGCGCGCGCAGGTCGGTGGGGTGCAGCTCAAACAGCTTGAGCTTGTCGTGGTCGCGCAGCAGGCGCTGAGTGATAAAGGGCGATCCGGGGTACACGCGCAGCGCCTTGCCCTGGTTGAAGGCGCCCACCATGTCCACATAGGCCTGCAGGGCGGGGGTGAGGGCGGGGGTGGTTGGCGCAAACAGCCGGGCCACGCCATCGGCGGCTTCGCCACTGGTGCTGGCATAGTCCCCGTCCAGCCGGTACAGGCCCGCGCCCGCATGGGTGTCCAGCACGGTCAGCGCCGCGTCTTTTTCGGTGAGATGTTGCAAGGCGGCAATCAGGACGGTGTGCTTGAGCACATCGGCATGGTTGCCTGCGTGGAAGGCGTGGCGATAACTGAACATGGCCCAATGGTAACGAGTGTGTTGCGCCAAGGGGGCTCCCATGTCCGGGCGCGGCACAATCGGGGGGGCCGTGTGGTGGCGGGGGATGTGATGTTTTTGGCAGACAGGCCGTACTTTGTTAGCCATTTGTTGCCAAATCCGGCGCGGCCATGCTTCATGATCGCGCCTGCGGCGGGGTCAGCGTTTCGCCGTCGCCGTAGTTGCCTCATTGATTTGCATTTGAAATTGCCAGCCCGCCCCGTCCTCTGACCATGACCGCAAGCTCCAGCACAGCCCCCGCCAGTGGTGTCAGCCATATCGATGCGCTGCCCCCTGGCACCCGCCTGGCGGAGTTCGAGATCCTGGGGTTGCTGGGGGTGGGCGGGTTTGGCATGGTCTACAAGGCGTTTGACCATTCCCTGCACCGGGCGGTGGCCATCAAGGAGTACATGCCCTCGGCGCTGGCCGGACGCTCGCAGGGGCAGTCGCTCTGGGTGCGGTCCTCGTCCGACCAGCAGACCTTCCAGGCCGGGCTGGTCTCTTTTGTGGGCGAGGCCCGTCTGCTGGCGCAGTTTGACCATCCCTCTCTGGTCAAGGTGTTCCGCTTCTGGGAGGCCAACAACACGGCCTACATGGTCATGCCACTGTACTCGGGCATGACGTTCAAGCAAGCCCGTGCCCAGATGCGCACCCCTCCACCCGAGGCCTGGCTGCGCAAGCTTCTGTGGTCGGTGCTGGATGCGCTGCGCGTGCTGCACGATGGCAACACGCTGCACCGCGACATTTCGCCCGACAACATTTTCCTGCAGGACAACGGCCCGCCGGTGCTGCTGGACCTGGGCGCCGCCCGGCACGCCATCAACGACCAGGACCGCAAGCACACGGCCGTGCTGAAGGTGAACTACGCCCCCATCGAGCAGTATTCCGACGGCGATGAGGAACTGCGCCAAGGCCCGTGGAGCGACTTGTACTCGCTGGCGGCGGTCATGCACGGGTGTCTGGCCAATGACACGCCCCTGCCCGCCACGCTGCGCTCCATCCGTGACCGCATGGTGTCGTTCTCCCGAATCGCCAAAACCGTCAAGCGGCAGTTTGGGGTGGAGTATTCAGCGCCTTTTGTCGCGGCGATTGCCCAATCGCTGGCCCTTCGGCCCGAGGACCGCCCACAGAGCATTGATGCCTTTCTCCAGACCATGGAGATGACGTCGGCGCCGGACGATGTGCAGCACTTCGACTTCCGGGCGGAGTTGGGCGACATCTGGGTGGAGCCCGCCGACCAGCCTGGCCCGGGTCTGGCCACCCCTACCGTGGACGTAACCTCCGCCCCCAAGATCGTGGCCGAGATGCAGGCACAGGCCCAGCGTGAGGAATTGGTGGCGGCGGCTCCCGCATCGGATGCCAGCCGCCCTGGCGATGATTTTGGTGGGGATACGGTCATGCTGGCTGGTCCTGACACCGTGGCGGCCGATGCTGGCGACACGGTGTTCATCGATGCCGGCGATACCGTGGTGGCCGACGACGATTCGCGCTTTGAGGACCTGCCACACCACCGTTCACCGGGCGCAGGCGGGTCGCGTGCAGCCGATCGGCGTTCTGCGCCTTTGGAGCGGGATGTAGTGCGCAGCAATGGCAAGCCGACCCCATCCCCACGGCGTTCCCCTTTGGTGGCGGGCATCGTGGTGGCGGCGTTGGTGGCTGTGGTGGCCGGCGCCGGTTGGCGCTGGAGCCAGGGCAGCAAGCCGCCCCGGGACGAGATCATTACGGAGATGGCCGAGCGGCCTGCCGCAGCGGCGGCTTCAGACGCTGCCCTGGTGGAGGTCAGCGCTCCGGCTGCTGCCGGGGGCGACGCGCAAGGTCTGAGCTCGGATGGCGCAGTGGCGTCAGCCAGCGCCGCCTCTGCGGCCGCACCTGCTCCTGCCTTTGTGGTCGCGTCTGCACCCAAGCCGGGCCCCCGGGTGGCCAAGCGTGCCGGCGCAGAGCCCGCACCCACACCCATCGTGGTGCATGAAGAGCCCGTGCCGGCGCCGCCTCCGGTGGTGGCCGAGCCCAAGCCCCGCCCCGCGCCGCCGCCCCGTCTGCCCTCGCCGCAAGAGGTCTGCGCCGACGCCAACTTCCTGGCCCGCCCGATGTGTATTCACCAGGAATGCCAGAAACCGTCCCAGGCCAATCAAACTGTCTGCGTGGAAAACCGTCGCCGTTACGAGGCCGACGAGCAGCGCCGCCGGCAGACGCCAAACTGACCGGAGCAGATGCCCTGAGGGCCGTGGCTGGGGTGCTCTTGCGCAAATGCATGGCTCTTTCGTATAATGGAAGGCTTCGCAGCGCTTTTGTGGTCCCGCGGCGAAGACTTTTTGCCACCTAAGAGGCTTCCTTCAGAGAAGCACCGACCGTGGAAAAGGACCCGCCAAACCCTCTTTTGAAGAGAAAACTCATGACAACTACTTTCAGCGCAAAGCCCGCTGAGGTCGTGCACGAGTGGTTTGTGATTGACGCGACCAACAAGGTCCTCGGACGAGTAGCCAGCGAAGTTGCTCTCCGTTTGCGCGGCAAACACAAGGCCATTTACACGCCTCACGTCGATACCGGTGACTTCATCGTCGTTATCAACGCAGCCCAACTCAAGGTCACCGGCACCAAGTCCCTGGACAAGGTGTACTACCGTCACTCGGGTTATCCCGGCGGTATCACGGCCACGAACTTCCGCGACATGCAAGCCAAGCACCCCGGCCGCGCGCTGGAAAAGGCTGTCAAGGGCATGCTGCCCAAGGGCCCCCTTGGCTACGCGATGATCAAGAAACTCAAGGTGTACGGTGGTGCAGAGCATCCCCACACCGCCCAGCAGCCCAAAGTGCTGGAAATCTAAGGAGCCTTGAGATGATTGGTGAATGGAACAATGGCACCGGCCGTCGCAAGTCCAGCGTCGCCCGCGTGTTTCTGAAAAAAGGCTCCGGCAAGATCACGGTGAACGGCAAGGACATTCAGTCCTACTTCGGCCGCGAAACCTCGATCATGATTGCCAAGCAACCCCTGGCGTTGACCAACCATGTCGAAACCTTCGACATCCAGATCAACGTGCACGGTGGTGGTGAATCCGGCCAGGCTGGCGCTGCCCGCCACGGTATCACCCGCGCCCTGATCGATTACGACGCATCCCTCAAGCCCGTCCTGAGCCAAGCCGGCTTCGTGACCCGCGATGCCCGTGAAGTCGAGCGTAAGAAGGTCGGTCTGCACTCAGCACGCCGCGCCAAGCAGTTCTCCAAGCGTTAAGCTGTGGCCCTGCCGGATGTTGCCTTGTGCAACATCCACTGCGAGGCACTCCTTGCGGGTGCTTTACAGAGAAAAACCGCCTTCGGGCGGTTTTTTCGTTTATGGTGCGCTCTTTTCGTTTTTTGGGGAGGCCTTCCATGGTCCGCCTGTTGAGCCTATGCGCTTTCGCCTGCTTCGCCGTCGGTTGACCATCAGCGCCCCCCGGGTGGCCATCCGCAGCGCCTTGCCCTGGCCCTTTCGATGGCTGGCTCTGGCCGTGGTGATGGGTTTCTGCGCTGCCGTGGCGTTGTGGGCCTTTGAATTCGGCAAATCCATTGCCGGGATCGATACCGTTTCGCGTGACGAAGTGGTCCAGATGAAGACGGAGATCAGCCGCCTGCGCGAAGAGGGCCAGGAGCGCCAGACGGTGGCATTGACCGCCGAGAGCCTGCTGGCCACCGAGCGCGCTGCCAAGGAGAGCCTGATGGCCCAGGTGCGCCAGCTTGAAGCCGACAATCGCACGCTGCGCGAGGATCTGGGCTTCTTTGAAAAGCTGATTCCTGCTGCCAAGACCGATGGGCTGGCCATTCGCGCGCTGCAGGCCGAGGTGCTGGGCGGGATGCAGCTGCGTTGGCAGGTGCTGGTGATCCAGGCCGCCCGCAATGCGCCGGAGTTCAACGGGCGGCTGGAGTTGGTGCTGGCGGGCACTCTGGATGGCAAACCGTGGGCACAGACCCAGCCACCCCAAGGCCAGTCGCTGCAGGTCAAACAATACCGCCGCATCGAGGGCGTGCTCGATCTGCCGCCCCAGGCCGTGGTAAAAACCGTGACCGCGCGCGTGCTGGAGGGCGCCACAGTACGCACCAGCCAGACCATGGCCATCGAATAGTGCAAGGTGGACGGTGGATGCGCTGATCAGGTCTTGGCGCTCTCGCAACGGCAATCCAGCCCCAGCTGCCACCCACAACCATCCGCCTTGCAGGCACGAATTCCACCCCCAAGCGGGCCTTTGTAACCGCTTGGCACTTCAGGAGTCTTCCGACCATGTTCTCGCGTAAAAAGCAGCCACCCATTAAAAGCCTGGTGGCACAGGGCACCAAGATCGAAGGCAATGTGCATTTTGCCGAGGGCATGCGCATTGACGGTGAAGTGGTCGGCGATATCCGGGCGGCGGCGGACCAGCCCAGCATCCTCGTGATTTCCGAGACGGCGCGGGTCGAGGGGGCGGTGCATGCCGACCATGTGATCATCAACGGCCAAGTGCTGGGCCCTGTGCATGCGGGAGAGCTGCTGGAGCTGCAGCCCAAGGCGCAGATCACGGGCAATGTGCATTACAAGGCCCTGGAGATGCACCAGGGCGCCGTGATCGCGGGGCAATTGATTCCAATGGCCGTGCTGGTGGAGGAAAAGCCCCCACTGAAGTTAGCGTCAAACAGCCAGTGACCTGAATTCCCGAGAGGTTTGCAGTAGTATTCCCTGCAAACCCTGAACCCGGAGTACCCCATGAGCGCAGTTGCCGAGAACATCCAGACCGAAATGCCCGCCCCCATCCTGTTCACCGACAGCGCGGCGGCCAAGGTGGCGGACCTGATTGCCGAAGAAGGCAACCCCGACCTGAAGTTGCGGGTGTTCGTGCAAGGCGGCGGCTGCTCCGGCTTCCAATACGGCTTCACGTTCGATGAAATTACCAACGAAGACGACACCACCATGACCAAGAACGGTGTGTCGCTGCTCATCGACGCCATGAGCTACCAGTATCTGGTGGGTGCTGAGATCGACTACAAGGAAGACCTGCAAGGCGCGCAGTTCGTGATCAAGAACCCGAACGCCACCACCACCTGCGGCTGCGGCTCCAGCTTCTCGGCCTGAGGGGCGCCGTGACAGGCGCAGCCCTGCTCCCCTGACTGAATCAACCGCCTTCGGGCGGTTTTTTCATGGGGCGCGTTCGTTTCGTTTGAAAACCCTGCAAACCGTGCACCAGGAACCCTCCCAGAAAGTACTGCTGTGGCTGGTGGCCGTCGGCTTCTTCATGCAGACGCTGGACGCCACCATCGTCAACACCGCGCTGCCCGCCATGGCACAGAGCCTGGGCGAGAGTCCGCTGCGCATGCAGTCGGTGGTTGTTGCGTACTCGCTGGCCATGGCGATGCTGATCCCAGCATCGGGTTGGGTGGCCGACCGGTTTGGTGCGCGCCGGGTGTACTTTCTGGCCATCGTCTTTTTTGTTGCGGGCTCGGTGTTCTGTGCGCTGTCGCACAGCCTGACCCAACTGGTGGCCGCCCGGGTGCTCCAGGGGCTGGGGGGCGCGCTGCTGCTGCCCGTGGGGCGGCTGGTGGTGTTGCGCACCTTTCCGCGCGAGAAGTTCTTGCAGGCCATGAGTTTTGTGGCCATTCCCGGGCTGATCGGCCCGCTGATCGGTCCCACGCTGGGGGGCTGGCTGGTCGAGGTGGCCTCCTGGCACTGGATCTTCCTGATCAACGTGCCGGTGGGCCTGCTGGGCTGTGCCGCCACCATGCGCTACATGCCCGGGGTACCCGCGCCGACGGTGGCGCGGTTTGACCTGGCGGGCTACCTGATGCTCGCCTTTGGCATGGTGGCGCTGTCGCTGGCGCTGGATGGCCTGGCCAGCCTGGGGCTGCGGCAGGCGAGCGTGCTGGTGCTCATGATCTTTGGACTGGCGAGCCTGGTGGCCTACTGGCTGCACGCGGCGCGGCGGCCCGACCCCTTGTTTTCGCCCCGCCTGTTTTCGGTCGACACCTTGCGCATCGGGCTGCTGGGCAATCTGTTTGCCCGGCTGGGCAGCTCGTGCATGCCGTTCCTCATTCCGTTGCTGCTGCAGGTCACCATGGGCTATTCGCCGCTGCAGGCGGGCATGATGATGTTGCCCGTGGCGGTAGCGGGCATGTCCATGAAGCGGTTCACCACCACGCTGATCACCCGCTTCGGCTACCGCCAGGTGCTGGTGGGCAACACGCTGCTGGTGGGGGTGACCATGGCCAGCTTCGGGCTGGCGGCACCCTCGCAGCCGCTGTGGGTGCATGTGGTGCAGCTGGCGGTGTTTGGTGCGGTGAACTCGCTGCAGTTCACGGCCATGAACACGGTGACCCTCAAGGACCTGGGGCACGACATGGCCAGCAGCGGCAACAGCCTGCTGTCCATGGTGCAAATGGTGGCCATGGGGATGGGGGTGGCTGCGGCGGGGGCGGTGCTGGCGGCGTTCACCGATTTCTTCCAGCCTCCGGGCACCGCCCAGACCCTGCAAGCCTTTCAGGCCACGTTTGCCTGCATGGGGCTGATCACGGTGGCTTCAGCCGGTATCTTCTGGCAACTGTCGCCGCAAGACCGTTCCGGCACCCAGGCAGGCGCCTCGGTTGATGCCGGGGACCATGGCTGATCGCCCTGTCCAGGGCTGTGTAGACCGGACGGTTCAGGCGGGGTACACCGCGCCCAGCACGCGGGTACCGGCCGCACCGGTCACGCTGGGCAGGTTGCCTGGCGCCCCCTGCTGCGCCTGGCGCGCCAGCCAGGCAAACGCGGCGGCCTCCACCTGCAGGGCGGGCAGGCCCAGCGCATCGGTGGCCACCACCTGCAAGGACGGGCAGGCAGCCTGCAGCCGCTGCATGAGCTGGCCATTGAGCGCACCACCGCCGCATACGGCCAGGGTTTTGCTATTGTTTAGATAGCTGTTGGCGCATATTGCACTAGCGCTTGCGGTGAATTCGGTCAATGTAGCCTGCACATCGGCCGCAGCGGCCTGCGCAAAGGGCTGCAGGTGCGCGGCCAGCCAGGCGGGGTTGAACAGGTCGCGGCCCGTACTTTTGGGGGGCGCCTTATGCAGGTACGGCTCCTGCAGCAACGCGGCCAGCAGGTCCGGCAGCACCTGTCCGGTGGCGGCCCAGGCACCGTCCTTGTCAAACGGCTGGCCCGTGTGCTGCTGGCACCAGTGGTCCATCAGGGCGTTGCCCGGGCCGCAGTCGAAGCCCAGCACGCTGTCATCTGCCCCCAGCACGCTGAGGTTGGAGATGCCGCCAATGTTCAACACCAGCACCGTCTCGTCCGGCCGGCCGAACACGCCCTGGTGGAAGGCGGGCACCAGCGGCGCACCTTGGCCGCCCGCGGCCACGTCGCGGCTGCGCAGGTCGGCCACCACGGTGATGCCCGTCAGCTCGGCCAGCAGGGCGGGGTTGCCCAGTTGCAGGGTGTAGCCTGTGCCGTCAAATTCCTGGGGGCGGTGCCGCACCGTCTGCCCGTGGGCACCTATTGCACGGATGGCGCTCGCCGGGTGGCCGCTGCGCTGCAGCAGGGTGTGCACCACCCCGGCATAGGCCCGGGATAGCGCGTTGCCTGCGAGGGCAGCGCGGTGCAGTTCGTTGTCGCCGGGGGTATTGAGAGCCAGCAGCTCGGCGCGCAGTGCGGGGGCAAAGGCGGCGCTGGCGTGGTGTGTGACCTGCAGGCGCGGACCCGAGAAATCAGCCAGCACCCCGTCGATCCCGTCGAGCGAGGTGCCCGACATCAGGCCGATGTACAGATCGGACATGGCCTGACGGGTGGTATCTGGAAGTGCGGGGGATCAGTCTGCGCTGGCCTGCTCGATGAGCGCAGCGGCGTTCAGCTGAACACGCATGTTGGCCGCGAGGCGGTCAAACGCAGGGCGTGCGGCTGCAGACACCGGTGCTGCGGCTTCGCTCTGGGCCACGATGGTCATCGGGTCCTGGTGCACGCCGTTGACGCGGAACTCGAAGTGCAGGTGCGGGCCGGTGGCCCAGCCCGTGGCGCCCACGGCGCCCAGCGTCTGGCCTTGTTCGACCGACTGGCCCTGGCGCACGTCAATGCGGCTCAGGTGGGCGTACACCGTGACGTGCTGGTTGCGGTGCTTGATGAACACCACGTTGCCGTAGCCGTTCTGCACGCCTGCAAACTCCACCACGCCATCGCCCACGGTGCGCACGGCGGTGCCTGTGGGGGCTGCAAAGTCGGTGCCCAGGTGTGCGCGCCAAGTTTGCAGGATGGGGTGCAGGCGCATCTTGAAGCCGCTGGTCACGCGCGAGAACTCGACGGGCGAGGTCAGGTAGGCGCGGCGCATGCTTTCGCCATCCAGCGTGTAGTACGCGCCCTTGGTGGCATTGGGTTCCTGGAACCAGACGGCCTGATGGGTCTTGCCGTTGTTGACGAACTCGGCGCTCAGCACGCGGCCGCTGGACAGGGGCTCGCCATCGGCTTCCAGGGTTTCGTACACCACCGAGAAGCGGTCGCCCTTGCGCAGCGAGCGGCGGAAGTCGATATTGCCCGAGAACAGTTCGGCCACTTGCACGGCCACGGCGTCGGGGATGTTCGACGCGTCGGTGGCGGCAAACAGCGAGCTATTGATGATGCCGCCCGCCAGACGGCTGTTGGTCGTCATCTTGGCGGTTTCGATGCGGGTCGCAAACTTGTTGTCGCCCGTGCGCTCGACGATCAGGCGGCGGAAGTTGCCGCTGTCGTCCGGCACCCAGCGCACCGTCAGGCGGATGAGTCGGTGGTCGTCGGTGGTCTCTGCCGACACGATGCGGCCGGTGCGACCCAGCACGTTCTGGCGCACCGGCGTGTCGCTGCGCATGAAGGCGGCGGCGGCCGGGTCGGCCACGCCCATGCGCTGCAGCAGCGACTCGGGGGTGTCGCTGCTGCGCACCTGTTCGGAGCGGAACAGCGAAAAACTGGGCGCATCCAGCTGGCCGAGCACCATGTTTTCGGCCAGCGATTCGACCGGGTAGTTCACCATGCGCACCGGCAGCTCGGCTGGGTCGGGTGCGAAGGAGGCCACAGCAAATGCGCCGCCGCCGCCCGTCAGCAAAATGGCTGCGACGGCGGCGGTGATGCGTTTGGGATGTTGTTGGATCGTGCGGGACAGCCGGTCAAGCAAAGCGATGCTGGCGGTGCGGACCGTAGTGAGGCCGTGAATCAAAGGTCTATCCCCAGGGTGATTGCGGTTCCGTGGCACACCCCCGGTGTGAATGCGGGGCGGGGCCAGGAGCACAGACTGTCAGGCTGCAGCCATTCGACAGGTTGATGAAAAACAGGTCGAAACGGCGGGCCCACTAGAATCCGCCTCTGCAATGTGGGCTGAAGTATAGCGGTGCATGCTGTCTAGACATCCCAAAAAACCCTTATGAATCAATCTGCTGTTACAACAACCCCGGTCTCTGATGGTGTAAGACAAGCCCTCGAAATCTCGCTGCGCGGCGTGCAAGAGCTGCTGCCACAGGACGAATGGGTCAAGAAGCTGGCGCGTTCGGAGGCCACGGGCCAGCCGCTGCGCATCAAGCTGGGTCTGGACCCCACGGCCCCCGACATCCACATCGGCCACACGGTGGTGCTGAACAAGATGCGGCAATTGCAAGATCTGGGCCACCAGGTCATCTTCTTGATCGGCGACTTCACCAGCCTGATTGGCGACCCCTCGGGCCGCAACAGCACCCGCCCGCCGCTCACGCCCGAGCAGATCAAGGCGAATGCCGAGACCTACTACAAGCAGGCCAGCCTGGTGCTGGACCCGGCCCGCACCGAGATCCGCTACAACAGCGAATGGAGCGAACCCCTGGGCGCCACCGGGATGATCCAGCTGGCCGCCAAGTACACCGTGGCGCGCATGATGGAGCGCGACGACTTCCACAAACGCTTCACCACCGGCCAGTCCATTTCGGTGCATGAGTTCCTGTACCCGCTGATGCAGGGCTACGACTCGGTAGCCTTGAAGAGCGACCTGGAGCTGGGTGGCACCGACCAGAAGTTCAACCTGCTCATGGGCCGTCACCTGCAGCAGGAATATGGCCAGGAGCCGCAGTGTGTGCTCACAATGCCGCTGCTGGTGGGCCTGGACGGCGTGGACAAGATGTCCAAGTCCAAGAACAACTACATCGGCATTGCCGAGGACGCCAACACCATGTTTGCCAAGGTGCTGTCGATCAGCGACACCCTGATGTGGGACTGGTACACGCTGCTGTCGTTCAAGAGCCTGGCCGACATCGCCGCGCTCAAGGCGGAGATCGCTGGCGGGCGCAACCCCAAGGACGCCAAGGTGATGCTGGCCAAGGAGATCACCACGCGCTTCCACAGCGCGGCTGCCGCCGATGCGGCCGAGCAGGACTTCATCAACCGCAGCAAGGGCGGCGTGCCGGATGAGATCCCCGAGGTGAGCGTGTCTGGCGCGCCGTTGGGCATCGGTGCGCTGCTCAAGCAGGCCAACCTGGCCCCCTCGACCAGCGAGGCCAACCGTCTGATCGACGGCGGCGGCGTGCGCGTGGAAGGCAGCGTGGTCAGTGACAAGGGCCTGAAGCTGGACGCCGGCACCTACGTGGTGCAGGTGGGCAAGCGCAAGTTTGCACGGGTGACTTTGGCCTGATTGGGGGTTAAATCAGCCACAAACGCTAGAAGAATAAGCACTGATAGCTATCAAAATGAAAGCGCTGAGGCCGCAAGGCCCAGCGCTTTTTTCATGATCCGTCCAGGTTGTCGTTCAGGTCCGGGTCGGGCACATCGCCAATCGCCTGGCGGGTGGCCTCGGCCTGCACCTGCAACCAGGCGCAGAAGGCCTTGATCTCCGGCCGTTGCGCGCTGCGCGGCCCCACCATGAGCCAGTAGGCCAGGGGCGAGTCGATGCGGTGGCCGGGCAGCACCTCCACCAGGTCGCCCGCGGCCAGGGCATCGGCAATCAGTGGCATGCGCGCCAGGGCCAGGCCCTGGCCGGCCAGCGCGGCCTGCACGATCTGGTGGGCGTAGTTGAAGTACAGCCAGCGCTGGGGTTGCAGCTTGGTCAGGTCGCGGGTGTCGAACCAGCGGCGCCAGCTCAGGTATTCCAGGTAGTGCGTGCGGTGGGCGTCGCCCGCCTCGATCAGGGTGAACTGCGCCACATCGGCGGGGGTGCGCAGCGGCTTGCCGCTCTTGAGCAGCCAGGGGCTTGCCACCACGGCCAGTTGCTCGCCAAACAGGCGGATGCCGCCCTGCGTGGCTCCGGCCGGCATGGCATAGCGCAGGGCCAGGTCCACGTCCGAGGTTTCCAGGTCCACCTGCACGTCGCTCGCATCAATGCGGATGTCGATGCCCGGGTTGTCGCGCTGGAACTCCTCCATGCGCGGTATCAGCCACATCGATGCAAAGCTGGCCCAGGTGGTGATGGCCACGCTGCGGCGCCCCGCCGTCTGGCGCACCAGGCGCACGGCGGCGTCCATGCGCTCCAGCGCCGGGCCCACGGCGCGCTGCAACTGTGCGCCCGCGCTGGTCAGCTCCACGGCACGGGTGTGGCGCAGGAACAGGGGCACGCCCACCTCTTCTTCCAGCGCCTGGATCTGGCGGCTCACGGCCGACTGGGTGAGGGCCAGCTCGTCGGCGGCCGCGCGAAAGTTCAGGTGTTTGGCTACGGTCAGGAAGGCGCGCCAGTGCCCTGTGGCCACGGGCCGGGTGCGCAAGACGGCGGGAGAGTATTCGGCAGAGGCCATGGCAGTGATCCTGAGTGCGATTCATGCGTTGACGGAATGAATAGCGTACCTTGTTTTCATTGGACTGTGTACGGTGTAAAGCGCACTATCCAGTCTCCTCAACACGTTTTACTGAAGCCAAGGAGCCTGTCATGTCCCCCCGCAACGTTCTGGAATCGCAACAATCCGTCCATGCCGCCACGGCTGGCCGTCGCGCGGCCGGTTGCTGGAAACTGGCCACAGGCCAGGCCTTGTCATTGCACCCAGACACCCATGGCGTGCTGCAGATCGCCCAGGGGCAGGCGTGGGTCACCTTGCGTGGCGTTCTGGCGGACATGCCGGGCGCCGCTGTGGACCACGTGCTGCAGCCCGGTCAACAGCTGACGGTTGCGCCGGGGCAGCATGTGGTGATGGAAGCCTGGACCGGTTCCGGCTGCGCGGAGCCGGTGGCTTTCCGCTGGGACGTCGTGGCAGCCCCCGCTCTGGTGCAGCCCGCCAGCACAGCCGCCAGGGATTGGGAATGTGGCGTCGTGCAGCCGCTGCGCGATCTGGGGCAGGCGCTAGGGCAGGGCGGACGCGCCCTGGGCACGGCGCTGGCGGGTGTGGCGGGCGCGGGCGGCCGGTTTGCCGTCGGCTTTGCCCGGTTTGCTCTGCTTCGGATAGCAGCGCCGCTACAGCGCAGGCCGGCCTAAGAGCCTGTTCAATGTCTTTTTGGAGATCGCATTGGAGTGCAATCGGGAGGAGTGGATGCTTCGGATGCGCCGCATGGGCTCGTGCCCGTGCAAGCAGCCGGGGCGTCCAATCGCCCGATTTCACTCCAACCCTTCGGGCAAGTGCCTTGCCGGGCGGTCTGCGGCGTTGCGGCGCTTGCCGATAGCACGGGCTATCGGCGGCGCACCGCGCCTAGCATTCCATCCCGGCAAGGTACTTGTGCGACTCCAAAAAGACGTTGAACAGGCTCTCCCATGCAGGAAAAGCATCAATCGGTGCCGTGCTTTTCATTGGACGTTGTTCTGCAACCGGCGCACCATACGGTCATATTAGGGTTAACCCGGAGAAAGCCATGACAACCTCTCACGCTCCTCATCTGTTTGCATCTTCCCGCGCCACGGGCGCTGCCGCCGGTGAGGCGGGACATGTGGCCGCAGGCGCCGCCGTCACCTTGGCTCCCAAGGCCGCGATGACCCTGCGCATTGCCGAAGGCCAGGCCTGGGTCACGCTGGGCCAGGGCCTGGGCGATGGCAGCGACGTATTTCTGTGCGCCGGTCAGTCGCTGCCTGTGGCGGCAGGCCAGGCGGTGGTGGTCGAACCCCTGAACGGCCGCCGCCTGCAATACCGCTGGGTGCGCGGCGATGCCGCCGATGCGCGCCCTGCCACGTGGTGGCGCCGTGCGTCGGTGGGCAATGGGGCTCCCGCCTGGGGCGACGCCTGCTGCGCCTGACATGATCCCTGGGGCGTCTTGCCCCGGGTGATGTGACTTGTTAAGAACGGCCAGTGCTTGTGACGCAAGCGCTGGCCGTTCTTTTTTACTTCGAGGGGCTGGTGGATGTGTTGTCCAGCCAGTCCGTCAGCTGCGTCTGCAGCGTCGCCATCAGCTCATTCGACAACGCGGGTTGCGCCGCTGCCGTGGCGCGGGCCAGCACCATCCCCCCCACCATGGTGGCCAGCACATGGATCGCGCGGGCGCGGTCTTGTGGCGATGGGGTGGCGCCGCCGCCGGCATCGGCAGCGCCGTCAGCCAGCAGCTGGGCAAACCGCTGGATGTTGCGCTCGATGCCCTGGGCAAATACTTCAGACAAGCCGCCGCCCGCCCGCGCGGCGTCCACCGCCAATGCGGCCACGGGGCAGCCTGAGCCCGGCGCGTCGCGGTGTTCAGGTGAGAGGTAGCGCTGGATGCGGTCGCCCACCGTGGCGTGAGGCCGCTCGCCGTCCAGCACGGGGATGGACCAGTCGAACGCCTTGGTGCACGCCTGCTGCACCAGCACATCCTTGGACGCGAAATGCCGGTACAGCCCGCCATGCGTAAGCCCGGCATCGCGCGTGATGTCGGCCACCCCTACGCCGGTCAGCCCCCGCTCGCGGTACAGGCGGGCCGCCGCGTCCAGGATGCCCTGCCGGTTTTCTGCGGCCTGTGCTTTGGAAACCTTCATGAAAGCCTCTTATTGATTGCGGTCGTAAGCAAAAATGGGTTTGCGGTTTATGATGACGGTTGCAATCATAAAGGTGCAGAGCCTCTGTGCCCCAACTGTCTGACGAGGTGAATCCATGAAAAATGCGAGTGGTATGAGCAGCAACGAGGGAGTGACCTGATGCGCCGCGTGGTGGTCACGGGCATGGGCCTGGTGTCGCCGCTGGGCTGCGGTGTAGAACTGGCGTGGCAGCGCTTGCTGGCTGGGCGCTCCGGCCTCTCGCGCTTGCCGGACGCGGTGACAGAAGGCATTGCCGCCAAGGTCGCCGGGCAGGTTCCCGGCATAGCGCAAGACCCCGAGGGCGGCTGGGATGTGGACGCCATCGTCTCGTCCAAAGACCAGCGCAAGATGGACCGTTTCATCCCCTTTGCACTGGGCGCCGCGCAGCAGGCGCTGGCGCAGGCGGGCTGGCCGCCGGCCGACGAGCGGGCGCGTGAGCGCACGGCCACGGTGATCGCCTCGGGCATCGGCGGCTTTGGTGCGATTGCCGAGGCCGTGCGCACCACCGACACGCGCGGGCCGCAGCGGCTGTCGCCGTTCACGGTGCCATCGTTCCTGGTCAATCTGGCGGCGGGGCAGGTGTCGATCCGCCACGGGCTCAAGGGACCGCTGGGGGCTCCGGTCACTGCGTGCGCCGCCAGCGTGCAGGCGATTGGCGATGCCGCACGCCTGATCCGCAGCGGCGAGGCCGATGTGGCCGTGTGCGGCGGCAGCGAGGCCGCTATCGACCGTGTGAGCCTGGGCGGTTTTGCGGCGGCCAAGGCTTTGGGTACGGCGTTCAACGACACGCCTGAGCAGGCATCGCGCCCGTTCGATGCGCAGCGCGACGGCTTTGTGATGGGCGAGGGCGCAGGCATGCTGGTGATCGAGGCGCTGGACCATGCCTTGGCGCGCGGCGCACAGCCGTTGGCCGAGCTGGTGGGCTACGGCACGTCGGCCGACGCGTACCACATCACCTCCGGCCCCGAAGACGGTGACGGCGCCGCGCGCAGCATGTGGGCCGCTCTGGCGCAGGCTGGGCTCAAGCCCCAGGACGTGCAGCATCTGAACGCACACGCCACGTCCACCGGTGTGGGTGACCGGGGCGAGCTGGCCGCCATTCGCAGGGTGTTCGGCGCGGGTGCGCAGGTGGCCATCAGTTCGACCAAGTCGGCCACCGGGCACCTGCTGGGGGCGGCGGGCGCCGTGGCCGCCATCTTCACCACCCTGGCGCTGCGCGACCAGGTGGTGCCTGGCACGCTGAACCTGCACACGCCCGATGCGCTGGCCGAGGGGCTGGACCTGGTGGCCCTGCAGCCCCGGCCCATGGCGCTCACGCATGCCATGCTCAACGGGTTTGGTTTTGGCGGCGTGAATGCCACGCTGATCCTGCGGCGCTGGTTGCCCACGGCTTGAGGCTGGCCACGCGGGCGCACGCACCGCACGGTGTGCAAAGGGCGCCGGGCGGCGCCTGTTCAGATCACGAGTTCTCCGCGCATGGCTTCAAACGCGGCCAGTGCCGCTTCACCATCGAGCCGCTCCATGCGGGCCAGCGCATCGGCGTCTTCCACCGTGCTGAACGCCAGGCTGAACTGCTGAAACCGCCGCCCCGCCAACGGGCCGTTGTGCACCACCTCCACGTTCACATGGCGCGGGTCGTTGCGGATGCGTTCGATGAGCTTGAGCACAGCCTTTTGCGGGCCTTCGAGCTGCTGGCAAAAGCGCTGGCCGTCAAAGATCAGCAGGCCCGTCACGTCCAGCTCGGCATTGACCTGGCGCGCCTTCGCGGCAATCTCTGCCACGACGGCGGTCGGCTGGTCGGGCGCCAGCGTGCTGACGTAGAGAACTTCGTAGAGGGCGGAGCTGATTTTCATAAGTAGCGCCCAATGTAGAAGGCCCGGCTGCGCGGTGCAATGTCAAAAGACATAGGCGCGGCAGGCGTTGCGGGGCGGCTGCACAGCTTCGCGGTCACGGCCCGGGTCCCTAGAATGGCGCCACCATGAACGTCTCCCTGCCGCCCCATGCGTGTCCGCCCGCCTGCCAGCAATGCCGCTTGCGCAAAACGGGGGCCTTCACGGCCGTGAAGCCGGAGGTGCTGGATTTCATCGAAGGCTTTCGCACCGACAGCCTTGCCGTGGAAGCGGGCGGTGCGCTGGTGCGCGAGAACCAGACCAACGCCAAGCTGTTCACGCTGTACTCGGGCTGGGCGTTTCGCTACAAGACGCTGAGCGACGGGCGCCGCCAGATCCTCAATTTCCTGCTGCCCGGCGATCTGGTCGGGCTGCAGCAGGAGTTTGGCGATGTATCGGCGCACGGCATCGAGGCGCTGACCGACTGCTCGCTGTGCGTGTTCCAAAACGACAGCCTGTGGGCGCTGTTTCGCGAACACCCTCGCCTGGGCTACGACATCACCTGGCTGTCGGCGCACGAAGAGGGCCATGTGGACGACAACCTGCTCACCGCCGGCCGCCGCAACGCCACCGAGCGCGTGGCCATGCTGCTGATGCACCTGTACCGGCGGCTCGACCGCATCGGGCTGGTGGAAGATGGCTCGGTGGCCTTCCCGCTCAACCAGCAGCACATTGCCGATGCACTCGGGCTGTCGCTGGTGCACACCAACAAGACGCTGCGGCGCCTGTCCATGCTGGGCCTGCACGAGCTGAAAAACGGGCGGCTGCGCCTGCTCAACACCCGCGCGCTGGCGCGCATTGCCGAGTACTACGACACCCCGCCACGCTTGATGCCGCTGCTGTAGCGCCGTCGTTGCGGCAGGTTTGGGGTTCAACAGGCCGCAAGCGCTAGTCAATCATATGCAGTTAGCTATGGATTGGATAGCGTGTTGTGCCCCGTGGGCTGCAGCCGATAATCCACGCAACGCCCGCGCGTCGGGCTTGTGCTGCGCAACCCCCATTCCATTTTCATGACCCCACTCGACATCCTCATCATGGCGGCCGGCAAAGGCACGCGCATGAAAAGCCGCACCCCCAAAGTGCTGCAGCGCCTGGCCGGGCGCCCGCTGTTGCACCACGTGCTGGACCAGGCCGCGCACCTGCAGGCCCGCAGCGCCATTGTCATCACAGGCCATGGTGCTACAGAAGTAGAAGCGGCTACCGCAAACACGACTAGCGCTACGGGCACTTTTGACCTGAAGTTTGTGCGCCAGGAGCCCCAGCTGGGCACCGGCCACGCCGTGCAGCAGGCCGTGCCGCACCTGCGCGACGACGGCACGGCCGTGGTGCTGTCGGGCGATGTGCCGCTGACGCACGCCGACACCCTGCGCGCCCTGGTGGCTGCCAGCGAAGGTGACAAGCTGGCCCTGCTGACGGTGACCCTGCCTGATCCCACGGGCTACGGCCGCATCGTGCGCAACGCCGACGGCGCCGTGCAAGGCATCGTCGAGCACAAGGACGCCACCGACACCCAGCGCGCCATCACCGAGGTCTACAGCGGCATCATGGCCGTGCCCGCGCGGCTGCTCACGCCCTGGCTGGCGCGGCTGACCAACCACAACGCCCAGGGCGAGTACTACCTCACCGACATCGTCGCCATGGCCGTGGCCGATGGTGTGCCCGTGGTGGCCCACCGCATCACCGACGCGCTGCAGGTGGCAGGCGTCAACAGCCCGCTGCAACTGGCCGAGCTGGAGCGTGCCCACCAGCTGCGCCAGGCCCGAGCCTTGATGGAGCAGGGCGTGCGCCTGGCCGACCCCGCCCGCTTCGATGTGCGCGACGACACCCGCACCGGCGTGCGCGGGGAACTGGTCTGCGGGCAGGACGTGGAGATCGACGTGAACTGCGTCTTCACCGGCCGCGTGGAGCTGGGCGAGGGCGTGAGCATTGGCGCGAACTGCTGCATTGCCAATGCGCGCATCGCAGCAGGCGCGGTGATCCACCCATACACCCACATCGACGGCGAAAAGGCTGGAGCCACCGTGGGCGAGGGCGCGCTGATCGGCCCCTTTGCCCGCCTGCGCCCCGGCGCCCAACTGGGCCGCGAAGTGCACATCGGCAATTTTGTGGAAGTGAAGAACAGCACGCTGGCCGACGGCGCCAAGGCCAACCACCTGGCCTACCTGGGCGACGCCACGGTGGGCGAGCGCGTGAACTACGGCGCAGGCAGCATCACCGCCAACTACGACGGCGCCAACAAGCACCGCACGGTGATCGAGGCCGACGTGCATGTGGGCAGCAACTGCGTGCTGGTGGCGCCTGTGACCATTGGCGCTGGCGGCACGGTGGGCGGCGGCAGCACCATCACCAAGAGCACGGCGCCTGGCGCGTTGAGCGTGGCGCGGGGCAAGCAAGTCAGCATTGCCAATTGGTCCCGCCCGAAAAAATGAAGCACCCCCTGAGTCGCTTCGCGCCTTCCCCCTCCAGGGGGACGACAGCCTTTGCTGCGGGGCGGCCCTTGCTGGCTGTCCTCGCCTGCGCCTGCGCCTTCGTCTTCGTGCGTAGCGCGTTGGCGCCTCGTTGTGCCGTGCACACTTCTGTGGTCTGCGGCGGGAGATGAAAGTGGCTGGTGCAGACATGACCCCCGAACAGCTGCGCGCCGAACTGGCCCGCAGCCAGCAGCAGGTGGTCGATATGGCGGCTGCGCAAGAGGAGTTCTTGCGCGCCGTCTCGCACGACCTGCGCGCGCCGCTGCGGCATGTGACGTCTTACGGATCGCTGGTGCGCGAGGTGTTGGGCGACCTGCCGCTCGAGGTGGTGCAGGGTGCTGAGGTGCAAGAGGCCCTGGGCTTCCTCTCCACCATGGACCAGTCGGCTCGGCGCATGGGGCTCATGATCGACGGCCTGCACGCCCTGGTGCGTGCCAGCCGTGCGCCGCTGCGCCTGCAGCCCGTGCCGCTGACCGGTGCCATGGCCCAGGCGCGCGCCACACTGGCCCCGGCCAAGGTCGGACGCGCGGTGGAATGGCGGGTGGGCGCCGATTTGCCCACGCTGTGGGCCGACCCGACGCTGCTGCAGGATCTGCTGGTACAACTGCTGGGCAACGCCCTCAAGTTCACGCGCCCCGTGGCGCACCCGTGTATCACGGTGTTGGCGGATGCGGCACCCGCAGGCCAGGGCGCCTTCTCCGTGCACGACAACGGCGTGGGCTTTGACCCGGCACGCGCGGGCAGCTTGTTTGGCGTGTTCCAGCGCCTGCACCGCGAGACCGAGTTCGAGGGCGTGGGCACAGGGCTCGCGCTGTGCCGTGCCATTGCGCAGCGCCACGGCGCACAAATCAGTGCGACGGCGGTGCTGGGGGGCGGTTGCACGGTGCAGGTGCAGTGGCCGGTGAATCCTGCAGTCGCCACCGACGAGTCCTGAACCTGCACGCAGTGCTGGTGGCTACACCGCCGGCACCAGCGCCGGTTCCATGCACCCCGCCACCTGATTGCGTCCGCCGTTCTTGGCGACGTACAGCGCCGCATCCGCCGCGTCGATCCACGCACGCAGGCTGCTGTGGCGGTGGTCGGCCGGGGCCACGCCGATGCTGCTGGTGATGCGCAATTCGGGCAGGCTGCGCAGGCGCACGCCTTCGGTCTGCTCGCGGATGCGCTGGGCAATGGCCAGGGCGTCCCGGGCCTGCATGCCGGGTAGCACGATGGCGAACTCGTCCCCGCCGTAGCGCCCCGCGCAGTCGCCTGCGCGCACGTTGCCCCGCACCACATGGGCCAGCGCGCGGATCACCTCGTCGCCCACGGTGTGGCCGTAGGCGTCGTTGATCTCCTTGAAATGGTCGATGTCCAGCATCAGCATGCAGGCGGGCTCGTCGGTGGTGTGGTGGCGGCGCAGTGCGGCCTCTGCCTGCTCTTGCCAGTGGCCGCGCCCGAACAAGCCGGTCAGCGCGTCCACACGGCGCAGTTCGTCCAGCATCTGGTTCTGCCGTGCGGACTGCCGGATGAGCTGGTAGCTGACCACGCTGACCGACAGCGTGTGCAGCGACATCACCGGCAGGCAGGCCACCATCACGCGCATGGAGGTCTCGGGCGCCCAGTGCAGGCCCATGACCACTGTGCTGGCGGCGCCGGCCGCCAGCATCACCCACAGGGCCCGCGCCCACAGCCCCCGGATGCCGGTCGTGATCTTGTCCACCATGGTGAGGGTGAGCAACATCACGCTGGGCAGCAGGTTGAAGTGCATCAGCGGAACCAGCGCAGCGACCAGCGCCGAGTCGATGAGCAGGTTGCGCACCTCGGCGGCATAGGGGTCGGTGGCGCGGCGGGTGAGCAGGTAGGCCACATGCGGCCACACCAGCGTGGCCAGCAACAGCGCCGTCCAGGCCAGGGGGGATGCCTGGCGCTCCCACAGCACCGTCGCCACCACCATGCCGCCCAGCCCCATGCCCAGGATGCGCAAGGGGTAGATGCGGCGTGGCATCTGGCGGCGGGGCGTCGGCATGGGGGTGCAGGAGAAGGGCGGTGCTGCCACGCGGGCATCCACCGGCCAGGTAGGTTGAAAGTGCGGGGGAGCTTACAACGCACCGCCAGGCGAGACCAGCAAGAAATGACCGCGGGCCATGCCCCGTCCGTCGCCTGGATGGCGTTGATGGGTGGTGGGGCCTTGTTGCCGGGACTGTCAGGGTGGTTTGTGGGGCTGGGTGGTGAGAGGGCGTCGGTGAGGATTTGGGGTGATCTGCTAACAAATTAATAGCAACCAGGGCATATCACACTAGCGCCACTGGCACTTTTGTTTCAAATTTGGCCCGCCGGGTCGCAAAGAATGCCTTCACATTGCGCACGTTGGCGTCACCGGTGAACAGCCGCTGCGACAGCGCCAGGTAGCCCGGCATGTCCCGCGTGTGCACCACCAGCACAAAGTCGGGCCCCGGCGACACGCGCCAGCACTGCTGCACCGCGGCCTCCTGCACGGCGCGGGCTTCGAACGCGTCGAGTTGTTCTGCGCCCTGGCGGTCCAGCGACACCTCCACGATGCACCCCAGCCCATGGCCCTGCAGCGCTGCCAGTCGGTCGGGCTGCAAGATGGCAACCTGCCGCTCGATCAGCCCCACATCATGCAGGCGCTTGACCCGGCGCAGGCAGGTGGGCGGGGACACATGCACCTGTTCGGCCAGGGCCTGGTTGCTTTGTGCGGCATCGGTTTGCAGCAGGTTGAGCAGCTGGAGATCGATTGCATCGAGAGATATGGATTCCATCGATTGATAAAAAATGAATAAAAATTTCACTGATGTGAAATGGTGAAATTTAAGTTCATTTTTGTGCAAATATCAATGAGTAATTTTTCTCTTTGCTGCCTACGATCGCCCCATCAAATCCAACCCAAGGGCAACCACCATGTGCGGCATCGTCGGCGCAGTCTCCACGCGCAACATCGTTCCCATCCTCGTGCAGGGCCTGCAGCGGCTTGAATACCGGGGCTATGACTCCTGCGGCGTGGCGGTACATGCCTCCAGCCTCGATGCAGCGCGCCCGGCGGGCCTGCAGCGCGCCCGCAGCACCGCCCGCGTGGCTGAGTTGCTGGAGCAGGTGACCACCGAACACATCGACGGTGCCACCGGCATTGCCCACACCCGCTGGGCCACCCATGGCGCGCCCGCCGTGCACAACGCCCACCCGCACTTCAGCCACGGCACTGGCGCAGACGCGCAGGCCCAAAGCGCAGGCCGAGTAGCCCTGGTGCACAACGGCATCATTGAAAACCACGAAGAACTGCGCAAGGCGCTGCAGGCACGCGGCTATGTGTTTGTGAGCCAGACCGACACCGAAGTCATCGCCCACCTGGTGGACAGCCACTACAGCGGCGACCTGTTCGACGCCGTGCAGGCCACCGTGGCCGAACTGCATGGCGCCTACGCCATCGCCGTGATGCACAAGGACGAACCGCACCGCGTGGTGGGTGCACGCGCCGGTTCGCCGCTGATCCTGGGGGTTGGAAACGGGGGCGCAGAGCACTTTCTGGCCAGCGATGCCATGGCCCTGGCGGGCGTCACTGACCAGATCGTTTATCTGGAAGAGGGTGACCTGGTGGACCTGCAGCTGGGCCGCTACTGGATCGTGCGCAAGGACGGTGCCGCACTCACGTCCGAACAGCGCCCCGTGCGCACCGTGCTGGCCCACAGCGGCGCGGCCGAGCTGGGCCCCTACCGCCACTACATGCAAAAGGAAATCTTCGAGCAACCGCGTGCGATTGCCGACACGCTCGAAGGTCTGGCTGGCATCGTGCCCGAGCTGTTCGACGGCGCGGGCCAGCATGGCGAACCTGGCGCCGCCGCCTGGCGCGTGTTCAAGGAAATCGACAGCGTGTTGATCCTGGCCTGCGGCACCAGCTACTACAGCGGCTGCACCGCCAAATACTGGCTCGAAGACATCGCGGGCATCCCCACGCAAGTCGAAGTGGCCAGCGAATACCGCTACCGCACCAGCGTGCCCAACCCACGCACCCTGGTTGTCACCATCAGCCAGTCTGGCGAGACCGCTGACACCCTGGCCGCGTTGCGCCACGCGCAGAGCCTAGGCATGCAGCACACGCTGACCATCTGCAACGTGGCCACCAGCGCCATGGTGCGCGAATGCAAGCTGGCGTACATCACGCGCGCCGGTGTCGAGATCGGTGTGGCCAGCACCAAGGCCTTCACCACCCAGCTGGCAGGCTTGTTTTTACTGACGCTGGCGCTGGCCCAATCCAAAGGCCGTTTGAGCGACGAGCAAGAAGCCGCCCACCTCAAAACCATGCGCCACCTGCCCGTGGCCTTGCAGGCCGTTCTGGCGTTGGAGCCACAAATCATCAGCTGGGCCGAAGACTTTGCGCGCATGGAAAACGCGCTCTTTTTGGGCCGGGGGCTGCATTACCCCATCGCCCTCGAAGGTGCCCTGAAGCTCAAGGAAATCAGCTACATCCACGCCGAGGCCTACCCGGCCGGAGAACTCAAGCACGGCCCTCTGGCCCTGGTGACCAGCGCCATGCCCGTGGTCACCGTAGCACCCAACGACACCCTGCTCGAAAAGCTCAAGAGCAACATGCAAGAGGTGCGTGCGCGCGCGGGTGTGCTGTACGTGCTGGCTGACGCCGACACCCGCATCGAAAGCAGCGAGGGCATCCACGTCATCCGCATGCCCGAGCACTACGGCCCCTTGAGCCCGCTGCTGCATGTGGTGCCGCTGCAGCTGCTGGCGTACCACACGGCCTGCGCGCGAGGGACGGATGTGGATAAGCCCAGAAATTTGGCCAAGAGCGTCACGGTGGAGTGACTTGTCGAACGGACCGCTTTTTTTTGACTCCAACAAATAAAGTGCGTCGGACGTAAATAAAGTCCGTCGGGGAAATTCCGTATTGAGAAATTAATCCTGCCTCATTTGAGGCGGTTCATGTATCGATGCATGCGGAGGGGAAGGGCGGTGGGCTTCTTCAGGCTGGTTGCCGTCGCTCAGTCTGACAATGTCGTTGGCCGCTTTCTTCGAAAGCAGACCTTCCACTTCTCGTCGAGTCAGCTATTTCCGTCTTTGAACCCCTTGCCTTGTCCAGTTCTGGGGATTACCAGACTCCGATGTCGTGCTCAAATCCCTCACCTATGAAGCGTGACCCTTTGCATCTTCCCGCCTTGCGCGGTGGCTTTCTCGCCCTGCTGGCGGCGGTACTCTTCGGCATCAGCACGCCCGCGGTACAGAGGCTGGGCGCAGGGCTCGGGGCCTTCACGACCGCAGCGCTGCTGTACTTAGGAGCGGCCCTGATCGGGGCACTGTCGCTGCGGACTGCTGCGCATGAAGCGCGAGTGCAGAGGTCCGACATTCCGCGCCTTCTGGCGATGGCTGGCTTTGGCGCCGCGCTGGGGCCGGTGGCCCTGGCCTGGGGCCTGCAGCACACGAGCGGAGCCAGCGCGTCGCTCATGCTCACTCTGGAAGCGCTGTTCACCGCCACGCTGGCATGGTGGCTGTACAGCGAAACCATGGACCGCCGCGTGTGGGCCGCCATGCTGTTGCTGCTCGCAGGAGGAATGGCGCTCGTTCTGGACCAAGGCCTGCAAGGAGGCGTGCAGTTGCTGGGGCTGCTTGCCGTGCTGCTGGCCACGGTCGCCTGGGGGGTGGACAACACCTTGTCCCGTGGGCTGGCTGAGCGCGACCCCAGCCAGGTGGTGATGGCCAAGGCCACCCTGGGGGCCGCAGCGACGGCTGCATTGGCTGTTTCGACTGGGGAGCCTTTGCCTTCCCTGTCCGCAGCACTGGGACTTCTCGCCGTTGGAGCCACTGGTTACGGCCTGAGTCTGCGCTGTTACCTCCTGGCCCAGCGGGCATTTGGTGCGGCGCGGACGGGCTCGGTGTTCGCCTTCGCGCCCTTCATTGGTGCTGCCGTGGCCTTCGGTTTCGGGGAACGCTCTGCGGGGTGGTTTATGCTCTTTGGTGGAGTGTTCATGTTGGCGGGAGTAATGCTCCATCTGGCGGAAAGCCATGGACACGAGCACACGCACGAAGTGCTGGAGCATGAGCATGCTCACCGGCACGACGATGGGCACCATGCACATGTGCACGTAGTAATGCCAACTGGCAGCCACAGCCACAAGCACACCCATGAGCCTGTGACCCACGCCCATCCCCATGCTCCTGACGTGCACCATCAGCACGTTCACTGAACCCGCTAGATCTAACCAACAGCGCGGACCGCGTGAGCGCGCGTGCCGCGCAGCAGCCTCAGCCCATTGCCAACCACCAGGAGGCTGGCCCCCATGTCCGCAAAAACCGCCATCCACATCGACGCGTTCCCAAAGACCGCAAGCACCAAGAACACCGTCTTGATACCCAGCGCCAGCACGATGTTCTGAAGAAGGATGCCCCGCGTGCGCCTGGAGAGCTGGATGACTTCGGGGATGCGGCGCAGATCGTCATTCATGATGACGATGTCCGCAGCCTCCATGGCCGTGTCGGTTCCTGCTGCACCCATGGCAAGGCCGATGTCGGCGCGTGCCAGCGCAGGTGCGTCATTGATGCCATCCCCCGTCATCGCCGTGGCACCGTACTGGGCCTGCATCTGCTCAATGGCCGACAGCTTGTCTTCTGGCAGCAGGTTTCCATGCGCCTGGTCGATGCCCGCCTGTTTGGCGATGGTCTCTGCCGTGGCTTGGTTGTCTCCGGTCAGCATGACCGAGGCGATTCCCAGCGCGTGTAGCTGGGCGATGGCCTCCCGTGAGCTGTCCTTGATGGTGTCGGCCACCGCAAAGATGGCAAGAACCTCCGATTGACTGGCCAGAAGGGTCACCGTGCGGCCCTGCGATTCCTGTGCCTGTAGCAGCGCCTCAATGGCGGGGCTGCAAAGACCCCGTTCCTCGATGAGCCGGTGATTCCCCAGAATCAGGGGTTGGCCTTCAAGCTGGGCTTCCACACCACGTCCGGCAAGGGCCGTGAAGCCTGCCACGATGCCCTGGCCAGCAGACAGTCCTTGCGCGATGGCCTTGGACACGGGGTGGTCCGAGTGCCCGGCCAGGTCCGCCGCCCAACCCAGAATCTGGGTTTCGGGATACGTTCTGGCCAGCACGTGCTGGGCCACCAGTTTGGGTTTTCCTTCCGTGATCGTGCCGGTCTTGTCGAGTGCAATGGCCTTGAGTTTGTGCGCGCCTTCCAGATACACCCCGCCCTTGATAAGGATGCCGCGCCGGGCCGCAGAAGCAAGACCACTGACCACCGTCACCGGCGTTGCGATCACCAGCGCGCAGGGGCAGGCGATGACCAGCAGTACCAGAGCCTTGTAGACGGCATCCACCCACGTCAGGCCCATGAAGACCGGAGTGAGCGTCGCCACAAGAACGGCCATGATGAACACGGCCGGGGTGTAAATGGCAGCAAACCGGTCCACGAACTGCTGTGTGGGGGCGCGTGAGCCCTGCGCCTGTTCCACCGAGTGAATGATGCGGGCCAAGGTGGTGTTGCTGGCCTCTGCCGTGACCATCACCTCCAGGGTGCCTGTTTCGTTGATGGTGCCAGCAAACACGGGATCTCCAGGAACCTTGTCCACCGGAATGCTCTCTCCCGTGACCGGCGCCTGGTTGACTGCGCTGGTCCCAACGGCCACCGTGCCGTCCAGCGGCATGCGCTCGCCCGGCCTGACCCGGACGATGGCGTTGACGGGAACCTGTGCAGCGGCCACCGATTTCCAGCTGCCGTCAGGCTGGCGTACTTCGGCCGTCTCGGGCGTGAGATCCAACAGGCTCTTGATGGCATTGCGTGCACGGTCTACCGCGCGGCCTTCGATCAATTCAGCAATGGCATAGAGGGCCATCACCATGGCGGCTTCTGGCCATTGGCCAATGAGAAACGCGCCGGTCACGGCCACTGTCATCAGCGCATTGATGTTCAGCCGTCCCTGCAGCAAGGCGGCAAACCCCTTGCGATAGGTGGAAAAGCCCGCCAGCCAGATGGCCGCCGCCGCCAGGGCCATGCCAATGCCCTTGAAGACCAGCGTGTCTGGAGAGAAGAAGGCCACGGCTTCAGCACAGACGGCCAGGCCCAGCGCCAGCCCCATGCGCCCGAGTCCGTCGGTGGTGGAGGCCCGTCCAGGGGCCTCGCCCGTTGCCGCACCAGTCGCCACGGGCTGCGGGTCGAACCCTGCCTTGCGAATGGCCGCCAGGGCTTGAGGAATCACAGTATCGGGGGCGTCAATGGTCAGCGTGCGCGCGCCGAGCTGAAACCCCAGGCCGCGCACACCGGCAATTGGCTCCAGCGCGCGGCGGATCTCACTTTCTTCGGCTGCGCAGTCCATGGCTTCGATGCGGAACATGGCTCCTTGGGGGCCACGCCCATTTGCAACCGAAGGCGCTGCGATTGCTACCGAATGTGGGGTACAGCAAGTATCTGGGGCGGCCGCAACCTGGCTGGCGCAACAGGAATCCAGCTGAGTAGAGACGGGAGCGGCTGGAGCGCAGCATGGGTCCTGGGAGGTTGGTTTTTGTGCTTCGTCGCAGCAGGATTTCATAAATTTCTCTCCTTGATGCCTCGATTGGAAACCTTGGAGTCGCTACAGTGTCAAGACTTCCCAATATCCCGCTCTCAACATGCAGATCAAGGAACTGGCCGCCGCAACAGGCGTTGACGCCGAAACGATCCGTTTTTACGAAAAGGAAGGCCTCTTGCCTCTACCCGCGCGGCTGGCCAATGGCTATCGCAACTACGCTCCGGCCCACCTGGAGCGGTTGTCGTTTGTGCGGCACTGCAGGGCGCTGGACATCCCGCTAGCTGACGTAAAGAGCCTATTGGGTGCATTGGATGCGCCACAGGAGGCATGCGCAGACGTCAACCATTTGATCGATGACCAGCTAAGTCGGCTGCGCGCTCGCCTCATCAGCATGATGGCGTTGGAAAAGCAACTGCTACAACTGCGTTCTGCATGTAGTGGAGAGCATGCACATCAAAGCTGTGGAATCCTCAACGAGCTTGTCGCGGCCGCCCATGGTGAGGCCTGTCTGTGTCATGGAGAAAAGTCGCCCCAAAGCTGATACACAGCCTCTTCCCTAGAGTGCCAGATCCCAGCCTTTGATCAGGGCAACTGCGTGGCATTGACCCAGCCAGCTTCGCCGCCCATGTCACGCATTCCATCGGCTGTCACGGGAGCGCGCTTGGCCGCTTGAAGTTCTTGCAACACTTGGTCACGGGTCTTGGTGAGGGTCGGTCCTTTGACCAGTGGATAGCTGGCTGGATAGCCTCGGCCAATCCACGGCAGCGAGCCATCCTTTTGTGCAGCCAGCACGGCACTTTGCACGGATTCGCGGCTGACCATGTTGCCAAGGTGGTCAGGCTTGAACACGCTGCCTTCTTCCTGAACCGAACTCGCGTGATACGCGGACGACGCAAAGGATGAGGTCGTAGCGGCAGCCAAGCTGGCGATGATGAGGACGGTGCGAACTTTCATAACAAATCTCCTGTTGCGCCGGGGCCCAAACTGAGTCACCCGGATGACGCATTGGGTGCATCACGGAGAGAAGTCTAAAAATTGCATACCCCATGGGGCGTGACCGTCAGATTACGTTTTTGCAAGAATCAACTGAGCCCTAACGCGGAGTAGTGAAGCAACGTCGCGATGCTTCTATCGGTCTGCCCCATGCTTGCGCACGGACAAGGATTCGATAGGCTGCAGCCTTGCGGATGCTGTTTTGAGTACCATCGCACCATGCTCTTCGCCCGAAGCACCGTATCGCGCCAAGGACGCTGGATAACCAGCGTTCTGGTCGCGGCGTTGCTTCTGATGCAGTTCGCGTTGGCCGCCTATGCCTGTCCCAAGCTGGACTCCGCAGCCCACGCGGCATCGATGCAAAAAGCGGGCATGGCCATGGAAGATGCCATCGGCATGCCCTCCATGCCCGATTGCCACGCGATGGCGGGCACCATGGATGAGCAGGATCCTCAGCTGTGCCGAGCCCATTGTGACGGCGACAGCTTGTCCTCCCCCTCGCTCCAAGGTCTCGATCTGCAGGCGATCGCGGCGCACGCTATCTGGGTTGCCTATGTGCTGCCTGTGATCCTGGACTCCGAGCGCCATATTGACCCTCGGGCTGTCTACGCGGAGCTGGACAGTCGAGCGGGCGCTCCCCCCATCTATCTAACCCATCAGGTCTTTCGGAATTGATCGTGCACGGCTTGCGCGCTGCCTTGCAGCGTTTGCGCAAGTCTGATTTCGTGCCCTTTCATTTCGAGGACCATCATGCCCATCACCTCCTTTGGCGCTCCCTGCGAGCGCCTGTCTGCGCCCCAGCGCATTCATCCCATCTCTGAGCGCATCCAGGTGCGCAACCTCCACCATCTGCGCCTGGGCGCTCTCGGGGTCCTGTTGGCCAGCATTGGCTTGGCTGGCAACCAGGCACACGCACTGGGCTTTTCCGAAGCGTTGGACCTGGCCGAGCAGCACAGCCCTCGCATCACGGCCCAGCGGCTGCAGATTGACGCGGCCAGCAGTTCCCAGAAGTCGGCGGGAACCCTGCCGGACCCCAAGCTCTCAGTCGGGATCGAGAACTTTCCCGTCAGCGGCATGGACCGCTTCAGCCTCACGCGTGAGTCCATGACCATGCAGCGCCTGGCGCTGATGCAGGAGGTGCCCAACCGGGCCAAGCGCGATGCCCAGATCGCCGGTGCCGAGGCCAAGGTGGAACGCGAACGCGCCACCCTGGCGGTCCAGCGCCTGCAGATCCGCCAGGAACTGAGTCAAGCGTGGATCCTGGCCCAGGCTATCGAGCAACGTGACCAGGTACTCACCGGTCTACTGAGTGAGAACCAGCGCCTGCAGGACAGCCTGCCCGCCCGCATCGCCGGAGGCACGGCCCAGGCCGCAGACCTGCTGATGGCCAGGCAGGAGGCGCTTGCGCTGTCGGATCGCAGGGACGATCTGCAGCGGGATCGATCCAAGGCCAGGGCGATGTTGCGGCGCTGGGTTGGCGCTCGCGCCGACGAGGCGCTGCAGGGAACTCCTGGGCCGTTGAGTCGCCCATTGGACCAGCTGCGCTCGGAGGTGCATCGCCATGCCGAACTGGCGCAGTACCCCGCCATGCAGGCCATGGCCTTGGCGGAAACACGCGAAGCCCAGGCAGAAACCAAGGGTGATTGGTCCTGGGAAGTCGCCTACAGCCGCCGCGACCGCCGCTGGGGCGACATGGTGTCCTTCCAGGTGACCTTTGACCTTCCCTGGCAACAGGAGCGACGCCAGGCACCCCAGATCAAGGCCAAGCAGCTGGAGCTGCAGCGCCTGGAAGCCGAGCAGGAAGACGTGACCCGCAGGCATCTGCAGGAGCTGGAGGACAGCGCCTCAGAACTGGCGGCACTGAACAGTCAGATCGAGCGGCTGCAATCGGCTGGCATGGGCTTGGCACAGGGGCGTGCCGAACTCGCGCTGGCCAATTACCAGTCTGCCAAAGGCGACTTGAGCGCCGTGCTGGCGGCAAGGGCCCAAGTGCGGGAGACGCACTGGCGGCTCATTGATTTGCAGGCACAGCGGGACACCGTAATTGCCCGCCTGAACAGCCTGATCGCCGACTGAAGGGAGAACCACATGACAAATTCTGTTTTCAAGAAGACCGCTGTGGCCGTGGCACTGGTGGCTGCTGGCATCGCTCTCGGCTGGGGGGGCTCCCAATGGCGCATGGCGAGCAGTCATCCGTCTGGCGCTACCCCTCCATCGGCAGAAGCGGCGAAGGCCGACCGCAAGGTGCTGTACTGGTACGACCCCATGGTGCCAACGCAGAAGTTCGACAAGCCAGGCAAGTCGCCCTACATGGACATGGCCTTGGTTCCCAAGTATGCGGATGAGGACACTCAGGAAAACTCCGGCCTGAGCGTCTCCGCCCAGGCGGTGCAAGCCCTCGGCCTACGCACGGCCGCCGTGGAGCAGCGCGACATTGGATCCGACGTGGACGTGCTGGGCACGGTCCAGCTCAATGACCGGGATGTGAGCATCGTCCAGGCACGTTCTGCTGGATTTGTGGAGCGTGTCTATGCCCGGGCCCCGGGCGACGTGGTGGCCGCAGGCGCGCCATTGGTGGATCTTCTGCTGCCTGAGTGGGTGGCTGCGCAGCGCGAGTTCCTCGCTGTCCGGGCGCTCAAGGACGAGTCGCTAACGGCCGCTTCGCGCCAGCGGCTGTCACTGCTGGGCATGCCTGCCTCGCTCGTGGCCCAGGTGGAGCGCACGGGCGAACCTCAGGGCCGTTACACGGTGACCTTCCCACAAGCAGGGATGGTGGCCGAACTGATGGTGCGCCAGGGCATGACGGTCTCTGCGGGTGCCAGTCTCGTACGCGTAAACGGTCTGGCCAGCGTCTGGATCGAAGCGGCCGTTCCCGAAGCGCAAAGCGGTCCCTTGCAACTGGGGCAGGACGCCCAGGTGCGCCTGGCCGCGTTTCCGGGCGAAACCCTCAAAGCCCGTGTCGTGAGCATCCTCCCAGAGGCCAACCGGGACACCCGCACGGTGCGCGTGCGCCTGGAGCTTCCCAACCCCACCCAGCGCCTGAAGGCGGGCATGTCCGGGCAGATTGCCCTGGCCGGACGTATGCAACCAGCGCTGCTGGTGCCCAGCGAAGCAGTGATCCGAACCGGTAAGCGGGCACTGGTTTACGTGGTGGACGGCCCCGGCAAGTACCACCCCGTCCAGGTACAACTTGGCGCGGAAATCGATGACCGACTCGTCATTCAAAGCGGACTCACCGCAGGGCAGCAGGTGGTCGCCTCGGCGCAGTTCCTGATCGACTCGGAAGCCAGCCTGCGAGGCATCATGCCCGCTCAACCTCCCGGCAGCAGCGCACAACCCATCGCTGAACAGGGTTCCTCGGCCTCTGCGGCTCCGGCGTCCAAGAGCTTTACGGTGCGAGGGGTGGTCGATGAGGTCACGCCAACCGAGCTGACCCTTACCCACGAGGCCGTGCCTGAACTGAAGTGGCCCGGCATGACCATGCCATTCAAGCTGGCAAACCCAGAGCTGGCCAAGGCCCTGAAACCGGAGCAGCAGGTCAAGTTCACCTTCCAGCAGCAAGGCAAGGACTTCGTGATCACTGCCGTGGAAAGGATCAAGCCATGATCGCACGTCTGATCCGCTGGTCGGTGGCGAACCGACTCCTGGTTCTGCTGGCGACCGTGATGCTCACGGCCTGGGGCGTGTGGGGCGTGCGCAGCACCCCCGTGGACGCGCTCCCCGATTTGTCGGATGTCCAGGTCATCATCCGCACCTCCTACCCCGGCCAGGCGCCGCAGATCGTGGAAAACCAGGTGACCTACCCGCTGGCCACCACCATGCTGTCCGTCCCGGGCGCCAAGACGGTGCGCGGCTTCTCGTTCTTTGGCGACTCGTTTGTCTACATCCTGTTCGAGGACGGCACGGACCTGTACTGGGCACGTTCCCGGGTGCTGGAGTACATGAACCAGGTGCAGGGGCGACTACCCGCCACGGCCAAATCGTCGCTCGGCCCCGACGCCACCGGGGTCGGCTGGATCTACCAATATGCGCTGGTGGACCGCACCGGCAAGAACGATCTCGCCCAGCTGCGGGCCCTGCAGGACTGGTTCCTGAAATTCGAACTCAAGAGCCTGCCCAATGTCGCGGAAGTGGCGTCGGTGGGCGGCATGGTCAAGCAGTACCAGGTGGTGCTCGATCCGATCAAGCTCGCAGCCCAAGGGCTGACCCAGGGGCAGGTGCGTGATGCCATCCTGGGAGCGAACCAGGAAACGGGAGGGTCGGTGCTGGAGTTGTCCGGGGCCGAATACATGGTGCGGGCCAGCGGCTACCTCAAGACGCTGGACGACTTTCGTTCCATCCCGCTGGTATCGCGCGCCGGGATTCCCGTGCGTCTGGGCGATGTCGCCACGCTCCAGATCGGGCCAGAGATGCGGCGCGGTATCGCCGAACTCGACGGCGATGGCGAGGTGGCCGGTGGCGTGGTGGTTCTGCGCTCGGGCAAGAATGCCCAGGAAACCATCAAAGCCGTCAAGGCCAAGCTCAGCGAGCTACAAAGCAGCCTGCCCCCGGGCGTGGAGATCGTCACCACCTACGACCGCAGCGCACTCATTGAGCGGGCGATCCAGAACCTCACCACCAAACTCGTGGAGGAGTTCATCGTGGTGGCTGTGGTCTGCGTCTTGTTCCTCTGGCACTTGCGCTCGGCACTGGTCGCCATCATTTCTCTGCCGCTGGGGATCATGGCGGCGTTTCTGGTGATGCGCTACCAGGGCATCAACGCCAACATCATGTCCCTGGGCGGGATTGCCATCGCCGTGGGCGCCATGGTCGATGCAGCCGTGGTGATGATTGAGAACGCCCACAAGAAGCTGGAGGCCTGGCAGCACAAGCATCCCGACCGGCAGTTGGTCGGGGAAGAGCGCTGGAAGGTGATCACCGAAGCCGCCGTGGAGGTGGGCCCCGCGCTGTTCTTCTCGCTGCTGATCATCACCTTGTCCTTCGTGCCTGTCTTCACGCTGGAAGCGCAGGAAGGTCGCCTGTTCGGACCGCTGGCGTTCACCAAGACCTATGCGATGGCCGCAGCAGCGGCTCTCTCGGTCACGCTGATCCCCGTCCTCATGGGCTACTGGATCCGAGGGCGTATCCCTGACGAGCAGAAAAACCCGATCACGCGCGCGCTGATTGCCGTGTACCGACCTTGCCTGGAATGGGTTCTGCACCGCCCCAAATCCACACTGGTCATCGCCGTGCTGGCGCTGACGACCACGATCTGGCCACTGTCGCGGCTGGGGGGCGAGTTCCTGCCCAGGCTGGACGAAGGCGATCTGCTGTACATGCCGTCGGCGCTCCCGGGTCTGTCGGCCCAGCGGGCGACGGAGCTTCTGCAACTGAGCAACCGGATGATCAAGACGGTGCCCGAGGTCGAGCGCGTCTTCGGCAAGGCGGGCCGCGCGGAGACCGCCACCGATCCGGCACCGCTGGAAATGTTCGAGACAACGGTGAAGCTCAAACCCAGAGACCAATGGCGCCCGGGGATGACGCCGGAGGACCTGATCGAAGAGTTGGACAAGGCCGTCAAGATCCCCGGCCTATCCAACATCTGGATTCCGCCCATCCGCAACCGGATTGACATGCTGGCCACCGGCATCAAGAGTCCCATCGGTGTCAAGGTGACCGGCAACGACCTGAAGGTGATCGACGGGATCGCTGCCCAAGTCGAGCAGGTCGCCAAGGGCATTCCGGGAGTGACTTCGTCTTTGGCAGAGCGCCTGACGGGAGGGCGGTATGTCGATGTCCGCATCGACCGCACGACCGCAGGGCGCTACGGGCTGAACGTGTCCGAAATCCAGGCCGTGGTCTCCGGGGCCATCGGTGGAGAGAACGTCTCGGAAACGGTCGAGGGCCTGGCCCGCTTCCCGATCAACCTGCGCTATCCGCGTGAGTGGAGGGACTCCCCGGAACGCCTGGCCCAGTTGCCCATCTCCACCCCCATGGGGCAGCAGATCACGCTGGGCTCGGTGGCCGGCATCTCCATCGCCGATGGACCACCCATGCTCAAGAGCGAGAACGCCCGCCCATCGGGCTGGGTGTATGTCGATGTGCGGGGGCGCGATCTGGCATCGGTCGCCAACGACCTGCGCGATGCGGTGAGCCGCCAGATCAAGCTGGAGCCCGGGGTCAGCATCACCTACTCAGGCCAGTTCGAGTACCTGGAGCGGGCCAATGCCCGCCTGAAAGTCGTGGTGCCAGCCACGTTGCTGATCATCTTCGTGCTGTTGTACCTGACCTTCACGCGCATGGGTGAGGCGGGACTGATCATGGCAACGCTGCCATTTGCGCTCACTGGGGGCATCTGGTTCCTGTACCTGATGAACTACAACCTTTCGATCGCCACCGGTGTGGGCTTCATCGCCCTGGCGGGGGTCGCGGCTGAGTTCGGGGTGGTCATGCTCATCTACCTCAAGCAGGCACTCGCACAGAGATGTCCAGACGGCAGGCAGCCCACGCTGGAAGAGCTGCTGGATGCGATCCGGGAAGGTGCTGTGCAGCGCGTGCGACCCAAGGCCATGACCGTGGCTGTCATCCTGGCGGGCCTGGTGCCCATCGTGTGGAGCAGCGGTACAGGCTCGGAGGTCATGAGCCGCATCGCAGCCCCCATGCTGGGCGGCATGGTGACAGCGCCGCTGCTGTCCTTGTTCGTGATTCCTGCGGCCTATGTGCTGATGAGAAAGCCTAGAGTGCGGACACAACCGGACACTGTGGCCCCGTCACGTTGACGTGGGCCACACATCGTCTTGCCGGGACGGCAGAGAGTGGTGCCGTCCTGCTCGGTGCTTGGAGCATCAGGTCAGCCGCAGCAACTTGTCGGAGTTGTGGCTGACTTGGCTTGCTTGGCTATCAGCGCGGCATCACTCAGACTGAGGTCCTTGAGGATGGTGCACTTGGGGGCCGGACCGCCTACGCATTGCTGAGTACATGCCCTCACGAACCGACTGAGGCTGCGCTCCAGCGCCAGAAGCTCAGCCAACTTGGCGCGGACAGTGTTCAGATGAACCTGCGCGATCTCCCTGGCTTCTATGCAATCTTTGTCGCTGCTGGACGCCAGCGATACCAGAGCCCTCGTGTCGTCGACAGAGAATCCAAAGTCACGGCAGTGCCGGATCAGCGTAAGCAACTCCTGTGCTTCTGCGCCGTACACCCGGTGCCCACTCGGCCGGCGCATTGCCTCGGGAATCAGACCTACTTCCTCGTAGTACCGGATCGCAGAGACGTTTAGACCGGTGCGCTCTGCCAGGGCACCTATGGTCAGCTGCGGGGAAGGGTTATTCATCTTCAGTCCTTGCATCTCAAGCTACTTGAGGTTTTAGAGTCAGTCTATCCGAACTACTCATTCCAAGGAACCCAATGAAAAAGCCTCTTCTCACCACCCTCGGACTGGCCGGCGCTTGCGCGGCGTGCTGCGCAGTACCTCTTCTCGTACCCGTTCTATCTGGTTTGTCGGCAGCAGGATTGGTCGGGGTCGATTGGACGCAACTGGCCATCAGCCACGGGTATGTGGCCATTGTGAGCGGTGTCGTTGTGGCTTTTGCGGTCACGTTCGGGGTTTGGCTGATCCGACGCAAGCGCGTGACGAATGCTTGCTCCAATGCGGTTGTGCCCCATAGCGGCGAAGTACAGACAGCGCTTTCTTGCGGATGCAGTGGCCCCTCCAATTCCGCTTCCTGTGGACGGCAGTTATGAGATTGATGGTTGCCCACCGATAGGGCCTCACAGGCTCCTTGGCCTGGACACTGGGACCTGTCGTCGCCCCAAGTGCTCGTATCGTGTACCACACTGCAATACCTGCACGTCTGAACTTAGAAACACTGAAAAATGCAAGACCTCCGAGGTGCCTTTGAGAAGCATCAAATACCGATCTATTTTGTGGCAGTGATCGCCGCCGCTGTTGTCGCTTTGACGGTCTCTGGCACAACGGTGCTGGAGCGCGCTATAAATCCAGCTCTGGCTGTGATGCTCTACGTGACCTTCTTGCAGGTTCCGATCGCCGAACTCCGACGAGCATTCGGGCAGGTTCAGTTTCTTGCCGCGCTGATGCTCGGCAACTTCATTGCCGTTCCCGTTTTGGTCTGGGCATTGGTCCAATTTCTGCCAGCAGAGCCGATGTTGCGATTGGGTGTGTTGCTGGTCCTGCTTACGCCGTGTATCGACTACGTGGTCACGTTTGCCCACATCGGTCGCGCCGACTCGCGGCTGTTGCTCGCATCGACGCCCGTTCTCCTCGTTATGCAGATGGTTCTGCTGCCAGGATACCTGGGCCTGTTCCTTGGCGAGCATGCAGCAAGCTTGGTCCAGGTCGGGCCTTTCATCCATGCATTCGTCTGGTTGATCGCAGTCCCATTGGCACTTGCTGCCGTCACCCAGCTATGGGCGGCCAAGCGCCCGAGCGGAGCACGAGCGTTCGCAATCATGGGACTGCTCCCGGTGCCTACCACGGCGCTGGTGCTTTTTGTGGTGGTGGTGGCCGTGTTGCCACAACCCGGCCCTGCAATAGGTTCCGCACTGCAAGTTGTTCCCATCTATGGGGTATTCGCGGTCGTGGCGCCGGTGCTGGGATGGTTGGTAGCCCGCATGTTCAGGCTGGACGCACCGGCTGGTCGTGCGATGGCCTTCAGTACCGGCACACGCAATTCCCTGGTCGTACTCCCGCTTGCGCTCGCGGTACCGGGAGCGATCCCCATCCTGCCAGCGGTCGTCGTTACTCAGACATTGGTGGAGTTGCTGGGCGAACTGGCCTACATCCGCTTGATAAAGAAACTGCGGTGACAACAGAGCCGTGAAGGCAGAACCCAATCATTCCGGTCAGCCATGTTTCTTAGCGGACTTGTCGTGGGGTCGCCTGACTTTCTGCAGACGCCTTCTGAACCGCCTTGATAGCAGCCGGGTGTACTTCGCTTTGGGGGGCGCTATCAGCCGGCCGCCGCACCGGAACCACAGGTAGTGCAGGAATGCGACTACAGCGACGAAAACCACCCACATGAGCAGCAGCGTCAGTGTCATCTGATCGTGCTTGAGATGAGTGAACATTTTTGCCCCCACTCGCTTTCAAGGCCGCTAGTGGTTCGCTTGGCACGGGGCTGTACATTGAGTCCATCCATCAGAGACGCCCTCAAGACCCAACGCAATTAAGGCTCAGTGCGCGTTTCCACCAGGCTCTCGCAGCTGTAAACGTTCACATAGACTGCCGAGCCCACCTGGATGGAGGCCTGACTGGGTACCGGAGCAACGCGCCAGCGAACTCTGCTCATCTCCTTCCACCGGATGACAGCCAGCGACTCGATGGATGGGCGTTTTGCTGTCAATAGACATTGCCCCTCGTACCTACTTCGAAGCACGTCGTCAGCGCCGACCTGCACGACGACACCCGCTCGCCAGCCGTCTTTCCAGGCAAGTCGGTTTTCATACACAGGGGTCGCGCACCCGGCTAGAGCCGCTGCAGCCAATAGAGCTGCGAGCCAACCCGATCTAAGAATCATGGCATTTGTACCTCTGTAAGAGAGTCATTGCAGCGCAGGCTGCAGCGAGCCTGGAAAAGCTCAGGACCCAGACATTCGCCTGGGTCCTTTACTGGATCAAGCCTCGGCCAGGTGACCAGGTTGCACTTCCTTTTGGTCGGCCTTCTCGCGACGGCGATGCGCCGTGCCGTACAGCATCGGCAGCACCAGCAGCGTCAATGCGGTGGAAGACAGAATGCCCCCGATCACCACCGTGGCCAGTGGCCGCTGCACTTCGGCACCGGTACCTACGGCAATGGCCATGGGTACAAAACCCAGGGAGGCCACCAACGCAGTCATAAGCACAGGCCGCAGCCGCGTCAAGGAGCCTTCGCGGATGGCGACATCCAGTGTCATCCCATCCTCTCGGAGGCTTCGGATATAGGAAATCATCACCAGACCGTTGAGCACGGCGACACCAGACAAGGCAATGAAACCCACCCCTGCAGAGATCGACAGGGGAATGTCACGCAGCCATAGCGCTACAACGCCGCCGGTGAGTGCGAACGGTATGCCGGTGAACACCAGCAATCCATCCTTGGCATTGCCGAACATCACGAACAGCAGGGTGAACACCAGCAGCAATGCGACAGGGACGACGATCTGCAGACGCTTGGAGGCTGACTGGAGTTGTTCAAACGTACCGCCCCACTGCGTCCAGTAGCCGCTCGGTATTTCCACCTGCTGTGCCAGCTTGCTCTGAGCCTCGGCCACAAAGCTGCCGATGTCCCGTCCGCGCACGTTGGCCGTCACCACGACACGCCGTTTGCCATCTTCGCGGCTGATCTGGTTGGGACCGGGGGCCGAAACGATGGCAGCGACATCCGATAGGCGGACAAAGCCGCGTGTACTGGAGCCTTCAGTGGCTGGCAGGCGGACCGGAAGCCGCTCAATGGCTTCGATGTCGCTGCGAAGAATGTCAGGCAAGCGCACCAAAATGTCGAACTGGCGATCTCCCTCAAAGACGCGGCCAGCCTCCTGCCCACCCAGTGCGGCGGACACGCTGTCTTGTACATCGGCCACGTTCAAACCGAGGCGAGCGGTTCTTTCCCTGTCGATCTTGATGGTCAGCATCGGTAGCCCGGTGGTCTGCTCGACCTTGACGTCCGCAGCACCGGCGATGCCTTCAAGCACCTGGGAAATCCGTTCGGCGCTCTCGTTCATCTGGTCCATGTCATCGCCAAACACCTTGACCGCCACATCACTGCGCACGCCCGAGATGAGTTCGTTGAAGCGCATCTGGATCGGCTGTGTGAACTCGTAATTGTTGCCTGGCACTTTGGCGACCGCTGCCTGCATTGCTGCGACGAGGTCTGCCTTGGTCCGCTTCGGATCCGGCCACTGATCGCGCGGCTTGAGCATGACGAAGTTGTCTGCCACGTTGGGGGGCATGGGATCGGTTGCGATCTCGGCGGTACCGAGCTTTGCAAACACCGTGTCTACCTCGGGAAACTCCTTGATCGTCTTCTCCAGCTGAATTTGCATGCCAATGGCCTGCGTCAGGCTGGTCCCTGGAATGCGAAGCGCGTGCAGTGCCACGTCCCCTTCGTCCAGATTGGGGACGAACTCGCTGCCCATGCGTGTCACCAGCAGCCCGGACAGCAGGACGCAGGCCGCTGCTGCCGTGAGCACCAGTGGCTTTCTGTCCATCACCCAGTCGAAGGTGGGTGCGTATCCGCGCTTGGCCCAGAGCATCAGGCGGCTTTCGGTTTCGCTCACCTTGGAGCCGATGAACAGAGCGACCGCGGCAGGAATGAACGTGACCGACAGGATCATGGCGCCCAGCAGTGCAATGACCACCGTGAATGCCATGGGGTGAAACATCTTGCCTTCCACCCCAGTGAGCGCAAAGATGGGGAGGTAGACCACCATGATGATGAGCTGTCCGAACATCAACGCGCGGCGAGACTCCTTGGCAGCGGAAAACACCTCGTGGAATCGCTCATTGCGCGTCAGAGGCCTGCCTGCGGCGGCCTGCGCGTGCGAGAGCCGCCGTATGCAGTTCTCCACGATGACGACCGCGCCATCGATGATGATGCCGAAGTCGAGCGCCCCCAGACTCATCAGGTTGGCACTGACTTTGTTGCTCACCATCCCGGTGAACGTGAACAACATCGCCAGGGGGATGACCAGCGCCGTGATGATGGCAGCACGAATGTTCCCCAGGAAAAGGAACAGGATGGCGATCACCAGCAATGCACCTTCCAGCAGGTTTTTCTTGACGGTCGCAATGGCTTTGTCCACCAACACGGTACGGTCATAGACTGTCTTGGCGATGACCCCCTTGGGCAAGCTCTTGTTGATGGCCTTGAGCCGCTTGTCCACCGCCGTAGACACGTCGCGACTGTTTTCTCCGATCAGCATGAAGACGGTACCGAGAACGACCTCCTGGCCGTTCTCCGTGGCCGCTCCGGTGCGCAGTTCCTTGCCCAGAATGACATCCGCGACATCGCGGATACGGACAGGCACACCCTTGGTGGTTGCGACCACCACGTTCTGGATGTCTCCTATCGATCCCACCTGGCCCGGCGCACGGATCAGATACTGCTCGCCGCGACGCTCGATGTAGCCTGCACCCACGTTGGCGTTGTTGCGCTCCAGGGCCGTGACCAGGTCTGCGATCGTCAGTCCGTGGGCCACGAGCTTGTCTGGCCACGGCGCCACCTGGAATTCCTTGGCATACCCGCCGATGGTGTTGATTTCGGTGACACCCGGAACGGTGCGTAGCTGCGGTTTGATGATCCAGTCCTGGATCTCCCGCAGATCCATGGGGGTGTACTCGCCGCCATTGGGCTTGCGCGCTCCTGGCTCGGCTTCCACCGTCCACATGTAGATTTCGCCCAGGCCGGTGGAAATGGGCCCCAGCGAAGGCGTCAGCCCTGCAGGGAGTCGGCCACGCGCTTCCTGGATACGCTCACTCACCAACTGGCGCGCGAAATACAGATCGGTCCCCTCCTTGAAGACGACTGTCACCTGCGACAGGCCGTAGCGCGAGATGGAGCGTGTCTGCTCGAGCTTGGGCAGGCCCGCCATGGCGGTCTCGATGGGAAAGGTGACGCGCTGCTCCGATTCCAGCGGTGAATAGCCCGGAGCCTCGGTGTTGATCTGCACCTGCACATTGGTAATGTCTGGCACAGCGTCGATGGGGAGCTTCTGGTAGCTGAAAACGCCGAGCGCGGCCATTCCCAGAACCGCGAGCAGCACAAGCCATCGCTGATCGATGGCAAAGCGGATGATGCGTTCAAACATCGTGGTGTCCCTTAGAGCGCGGCATCGGCGCGTTCACCCGTGCGAGTGCGCACGACATCGATGAGTTCGACCACGCCGATCACGCCGTCGCCGCTCTGGCCGGTACGCGCCGCATTGGCAATGGCATCGACGATGCCTGGAGCATCGCCGTCGTTGCAAAACACCATCAGTACCAACTGCTGGTGGTTGTCGGGACTCCATTCGTCGTTGTCGAAGCGGTGGTCGTGACCATGCCCTCGCGGATGGCCGTGGGCCGGGAAAACCGTGAACCCCGGTAGATGAGGCAGCGCGTGCAGTGCCGCTTCCACGGCGTCAAGGCGGTGGGGCCGGATGATGGCGGTGATCTGTTTCATGTGCAGCTCCTTCATCAGTGGTCGTGGCTGGCGCCGGCTTTGCCCAACTCCGCTTTGACAACGAAGCTATTGGTGGCCGCGTAGCGTTCTCCGGCCTTGAGGCCACCTTTCACCTCCACCATGCGACCGTCGCTACGCCCCAGCTCCAGAGGCCTCGCCTCCAGGCTTTCGCCATAGCGGCCGAACACCACCTTCCAGTCACGCAGGTCCTGCACGGCCTGGACGGAGACTGCAACCGGCACTTCTTTCTCTTCCAGCAGCACTTCCACCGTGACGGGCAGACCGGGCCTCCACAGTCCCTTGGGGTTGGGCAGCGTGGTGCGTACCATCGCGCTGCGCGTTTGCTCGCCAACGAGAGCGCTGATGTAGGTCACCTTGCTCGTAGCCGTGGCCTCGAATGCACTTGCCCGCACGTTAATCGGCTGACCCACAGCCAAACCGCCAAGGTCCTGGACCGATACCGGAGCCTCCACCCAGACAGAGGACAAATCCGATACCGTGAAAACAGCACTGTCCTCCTTGACGGCTTCACCCAGCGAGATGCGCTTCTCTGTCACGACGCCGTCAATGGGCGAGCGCAACTCGTATCGGGTGAGACCACCGCTTACTGCTGCGCCGCCCAGGGACGCTGACTTGCTCTGTGCGCTCTGCACGGCAATTGCCGCTTCCTGCATCGCGGACCGGGCGCTGAGCATGTCCTGCTCAGCGGTGATTTTTTCTTCCCACAGCTTTTTCTCGCGTTCGTACGTTGTGCGCGCGAGGGACAGGCGCTGCTGCGCAGCCAGTAACTCAGCGCGCTGGTCTGCCAGTACCTGGCTGCTGAGAATGGCCATCACCTGGCCTTTGCGGACCGTATCTCCGGCGCTGACCAGCACCTGCTCAACGAGCCCTGCCAGGCGCGGAACGATCTGCACAGTCCGGTCGCTGTTGTACTTGACCTCGCCCAGCAGGCGCAGGGTGGTGCCGATCTTGGCCGGACCTACCACTCCCAGTTCCACACCGGCTGATCTGAGCTGATCGTCAGACATCGCGATCCGCGCCTCCACCTGCTCGTAGCCCAGCTCGTGGGTTTTTCCCGCGTAGGTGGCGGCAACCTTGACCTCGAATGAATGGGGTTCCTCCACCACCGCGTCTCCGAGCAGGTAGTCCTTCTCCTTGCGGAACGTGAAGGCCTGCGGCGGCTGCCCCAGTCGCAGCAAGTTCAGCTGGATCTGGCTCTGGGCGGGATCGATGGGCTTGCCGCCCAGGTAGGTGTACAGCCGAAACTGAGGCTCCACCCCGGTCTCGAAGATGGTGACTTCCACGGCGTAATCACCGGATTTCAGGAGCTTTCCGCCATGGGGGCCCTTGGCGGGCTTTTCGGCTTCGGCGTGGTTGTCGCCATCCTTGTGCGCCTCACCGGCTTCTGCTTCCTGGTGGCCGTGTTCATCGCCGCCGCCGGAACTCTTCTTCCCGCTGACGATAAAGATCCCGAGAACGAGGGTAACGATGAGGACCGCTGCGATGGCCAGCCATTGCTTCTTGGGTTTGGTAGTCATGAATGTGCTCCGGAGTTCAATGCGCACTGGTCAGCGCGTCGGTTCCCAAAATTCGATGGAGTTCGGCGCTTGCGCGACGGGCTTCTGCAAGGGCCTTGAGGTACTGGCTGCGCGCCTGGAGCAGCGTGCGCTGGGCGTCCAATGCCTCCAGGAAACTGAATTTGCCCAGCTCGAACCCTTTGGTGACGGCGTCATAGGCGGACTGGGCTCCGGGAACAACATCCGCAGCAAGCGACTGTGCTTCCGCGCGGGCACTGAGCAGGCGTTCACGTGCCTGGATGGCTTCGTTTTCCAGCTGCACGCGCGTGGCTGCCAATTCCTGGCGCGCCTTGTCTTCGCGCTTGAGGGCTTCCAGGATGTTGCCTTCGTTGCGGTCAAACAAGGGAAGCGGGATCGACAGCCCGATCACCGCCTGGGTACGGCCTTGCTCCTGATCGCGTTTGGCGCCCAGGCTGACCGTGATGTCGGAGATGCGCCGTGCGTTCTCCACGGCGGTAAGGGCCTTCCGGCGTCGAACTTCCATCTCTGCGCGCTGCAACGCGGGGGATTGATCCAGCTGTGCCTGAAACCCCTCATAGTTCTGGATCGGAGGCAGATCGTCGAGCCGCCCCTCCAGCACGAGGGCTCCCAGGGGACTGCCCATTGCGCTGGCAAGGCGCGCACGCGCGGCACTGGATTCCGAGCGGGCCTGTGCCAGCTCAATGCGCACATTGGCCTCGGCAACCCTGGCCTTGGTTTCTTCGACGGGAGACAGTTTGCCCGCCTTCACGCGCTGCGATGTCGCCAGGCTTGACCTCTGGGACAACTCCAGCGCCGCCTCGGCCAGGCGCAAGCGCTCCTGGATGGTGAGCACGTCAAAGAATGCCGTCACCACCGCAGCGGCAATAGCATGGCGGCGCGCAGCCAGGTCTGCCCGGGCCAGCTCGGCGGCACTCTCGGCTGCCGTCATACGGGCCTGCCGCTTGCCACCCAGCTCAATGGGCTGATTGATCTGCACTGTAGTCGTGCGCGATGGGCTTTTGGTGCCTTCCTGGGTGAAGGACAACTCGGGATTGGGGCGTGCGCGGGCCTGAAGGCTCGCACCGCCCAGCGCTTCCACCTCAGCCCGGGCAACGGCCAGTTCGGGATGGCCCGCCAGTGCCTGTTCTACAGCCTGCCGCAAGGAGAGTTGCCCCATGCCCAAGCTTGGCCGCTCAGGTATTTGAACTGCTGCAGGTGCAGATAGAGGGGGAGTGCCCTGGGCAAATGCCACGGGCACAAGAAAAGCCGCTCCCAGGAACGGCAACAAAGGGTATCGCATCGAATTCTCCGCTGATCACTGAAACAGGAGGAATTCGGCGAGATGGGGGGCGACGCTCGCCCTCTTGCTAGGTCAAGAAGCGTTCAAACATGCCCAGGCCCTTCCCGCCGAAGAGTTTCAGCGAGGGCCTTGGGGGGGCGTTCGAGTCCTGATGTCGTTGCTGTGGAGAAATCCACACTCAACTCAGGCGGGGATGCGGAGACTGTGCCGACAAGGAATGGCTGCACATAGAGTGAGGGGAATGGGTAGGCGCCCGGCAGATGATGGTGGTCCGCATTCACTGAACCAACGAGGGACTCCCCATCGAGGGAGGCATGATCGCTGCCCGCTTCGGCGAACGCATCTTCCAAGTGTTCAGCCTCGTGGTGGCCCCAGTGCGTCGATCCTTCCAAATGCTCATGCATGCAGGTTGCCGCCGCCGCACTCCAGGAAAACTGGAAGGGCAGCAGCACCATCAGGCAGATGAGGAAGGCGCGACGCATCGGGGCGAGTGTACCTGTCGGCGATCACTGCATGCCGATGCTCAGCCGCCTGCGCCATACATTTCCTGCAGGCGCTGCTTTTCAGCGGCGGACATGCCCAGGAACTCTTGCTGTACTTGGTCGCGGGTTTTGGCTGGGCCGGCTGCCTTGACAGGCAGAGTACCCCCACGCGACAGGACCGCCAGTGTTCCATCCTTGCGTGCGGCTTCCACCGACTGCATCACTTCACCACGGGATTTGGTGCTCTGAACATGATCCGGGTGTGTGGTGTAGCCGATTTCACCGCCCGTGGGGTGGTACAGCGACGAGGCAGAGGCCAGGCCAGGGGCTGCGATCACCAGTGCGGCCAATGAAAAAGCGAGGGATTTACGAGTAGTCATGGGTGCGTCTCTTGGTTCAAGTGAGCCTTTGGCGACTTGCCTCGGCTATGCCTTTCGACATGGGGTGCACTTTAGAAAGCGGCCCACGACAGGGCACCAACAGCCAGATGACAAATTCGTAATCTACGAACGTCCCGCATTCTTCGAGAATGGGTGTATGAAAATCCTTCTCATCGAAGACGAAGTGAAGCTGGCCGAGTACCTGCGCAAGGGTCTTGGAGAAGTCGGTTACGTGGTGGATGTCGCGCACAACGGCGTAGACGGTTTGCACATGGCGCTGGAAGGCGGGCATGACCTGCTTGTGCTGGATGCCATGCTGCCGGGAATCGATGGCTTCAGCCTGCTCAACGCTTTTCGTAAATCCAGGCAGACACCGGTCCTGATGCTGACGGCCAGGGTCAGCGTGGAGGACCGGGTACTGGGACTGCAAACAGGCGCAGACGATTACCTAGTCAAACCCTTCGCGTTTTCCGAACTGAATGCCCGCATCCAGGTACTGCTCAGGCGTACCCATGGCGCGCGGGACACATCCGAACCCACGCAACTACGCCTGGCCGACCTCGAAGTGGACTTGTTACGGCGCAAAGCCTCCAGGAGTGGCCAACGGCTGGACCTGACGGCCAAGGAATTCCTGCTTTTGACGCTGTTCCTGCGGCGCAAAGGTGAAGTCCTGTCACGCACCGAGATTGCCGAGCAGGTATGGGACATGAACTTCGACAGCGATACGAACGTGGTGGAGGTCGCGATCCGTCGTCTGCGTAGCAAGATAGACGTGCCTTTCCAGAGGCCGCTGCTTCACACCATCCGGGGCATGGGCTACGTCATGGAAGAGCGCAACGCATGAAGGTACTGGACCGCCATCGTTCGTTACGCCAGCGGCTGTCCTGGTGGCTGGCGCTGCAGAGTTTTGCCGGACTCGGGTTGGTCTGTCTGGCCGTCTACTTGGTGACGGAGTTCAATTTTCGTGACCGCCAGGAGGAAACGCTGGCGCAAAAGGAGAACGTCATCCGGCACCTTCTGGCGGATGGCAAGGAGCACCGGGATTCCGAGGACCTGACTCACAAGCTTGATGACTTTCTGGTGGGGCACGGGGATCTTTCACTCCAAGTTTTGCAGCCTGACGCAGGCGTGCTTTACACGCACACCCAGAACCAGAACGCGCATACGGTGCTGCGCCAGCGGCAATTCGACGTGGCGCAAGGCGATGGGCTGGCGCCGAGGGTATTGCGCGTGCAACTGTCGCTGGACATACAGACCGACAACCAGTTGCTGCACCGGCTCGCAGTCACTTTGCTCGTGGCTGCGATCGGGGGCACGATCGTGGTGTCGCTGGGAGGATTTTCCCTGGTCAACCTCGGGCTGGCGCCAGTGCGAAGGCTTGCCAGTCAAACACGTGCACTGTCTGCGGATAGCCTGCATCAGCGGCTCGACGGCGGAGAGCAACCCCTTGAACTCGTGCCACTGATTGACCAGTTCAATGCACTGTTGGCACGCATCGAGAAGGCCTATTCACAGATGGAGGGCTTCAATGCGGATGTGGCGCACGAGTTGTGCACACCGCTGGCCACGCTGATTGCCAACAATGAATTGGCACTCCGGCACCCCGACCAAGCGGACATGCAGGAAGTCATCGCATCCAATCTGGAGGAACTGCATCGCCTGACGGGCATTGTCAACGACATGCTGTTTCTGTCCCAGGCGGATCGCGGTGTGGGTGCGCGCCGTGCACCAGTGTCAAGCCTTGCGTCGTTGGCTGCGGACGTTCTGGACTACCACGAGGCGTCGCTGGCTGAGGCGGGACTCACGGCCAAGGTGGTGGGAGACGTGCAAGGCGCCTTCGACGCCCCTCTGCTGCGTCGGGCGTTGTCCAACCTGCTGGGAAATGCCACGCGGTACGCAAGGCCGGGTTCGATTGTTCAGGTGTGTTTCAAGATGACTGACGAGGACCGTGTGCTCATCACCGTCACCAACTGCGGCGACACGATTGACCCCGAGATACTTCCGCATTTTTTTGATCGATTCTTCCGCGCCGATCCAGCCCGCAGCCATGGGCAAAGCAACCATGGGCTCGGCCTGGCCATCGTTGGCGCAATTGCCCGCATGCACCAGGGCAAGCCCGTCGCGTGGTCAGACAGTGGGGTAACAAGCGTTGGTCTGGAGATCAACGCCCATTGATACCGGTCACCCTACCGGAGTGTTTATGGGCAGTCTTCTTGCAAGGGCATCTGAAGCTACTTTTCGACGGCTTGTGCTCACTCATGCTTTTTCAGCTGCGAGTGTTTCGTTCATTCGTACAGCAGCGATCACACCTGACAGCAAGGTGATGGCCGCGACCAGCCACACTGCGGCGGCCAACCCAAAAAGGTCCGCAGTGATCCCCGCCAAGAGCGCACCGACCGCGTAGCCCAGATCGCGCCAGAGCCGGTACACACCCACCGCAGAAGCGCGCCAGGCGGGATGGGCTACATCTCCGATGGCCGCCAGCAAGGTCGGATAGACCATCGCGGTACCGAGCCCGAGAAGGACAGCGCCAAAGCCGAATCCCAGAAAGCCTGCACTCAGCGCGGTGACGGCAACACCCACCGCCTGCACCCACATTCCCCAAACGATCAGTTGTTTGCGTCCGATGCGATCAGACAGCGCTCCCGTAAAAATCTGCGCCATTCCCCAGACAGCCGGGTAGATTGCGGCGAGCGTGCCTATCTGCGCCAAGCTCATGCCTGCAGCGGCAAAAACCAGGGGAAACAGGCCCCAGGCCATGCCATCGTTGAGGTTGTTGACGAGTCCTGCCTGGCTGATGCTGGAGAGGTTTTTGTCGGTCAGAGAGGCGCGGCGGAAGATTTCCCCCTGGCTGGGTAGTGCCACTTCTTGACCGGCATGGTGCGTGAGCACTTCTTGGGCCACATAGTGCCGGGTCTCGCGGACCGCCAGCACCGAGAACGCCAAGCCAAACAGCACATAGGCCACACCAAGGTAGAAAGGTTGTGGCCGCAGCCCGTAGTGAGAGGCCAGCCAGCCGGTGGCAAGAGCACTGCCCGCCACCGCAAAGTAGCCAGAAAACTCGTTGAGACCCATAGCAAGGCCCCGCTGCTTGGGCCCCACAAGATCGATCTTCATGATGACGGTGGTGGACCAGGTGAGGCCCTGGCTCACCCCCAGCAGCACATTGGCCGCGACGATCCAGTTCCAATCGGGCGCCCACATCAGCATGAAGGGCACAGGGGCTGCAACAAGCCATCCAGCCACCAGGACATGCTTGCGGCCATAACGGTCGGAAAGCCGTCCCGCAAAGTAGTTGGTCAGCGCCTTGGTGATGCCGAAGACGACGATGAACGACAGAATCGCCGCCCGCGCCGCAATGTGGAACTCTTGCTCGGCGATGGCCGGGAGAATGCTGCGCTCCAGGCCCACCATCGCGCCGACGAAGGCATTGACCAGGACCAGCAAAGAGAACTGGCCCAGGTTTTCACGCAACCCCAGGCGGACGGCGGCCGTGTGCATCGTTCAGCCCTCCAAACCGAGGTTGAAACGCACCATCGCATCCATGGCGGCCGGGCGCGGGGGAATCTCCTGCGTCAGGAAGCTGATGAAGGCACCGCGCTCCATCGTCAATGCCGGATTCCAGCGTTTCTCGAATCCCAGCGTTGAAGAGGGCTTGCCAGACAAGCCCGCACCACAGGCGCTGCCAGCCTGGTGCCCCGGATAGATTTCGATTGCGTCGGGGAGCGACAGAAGCTTGGTGTGCAAGGTGTCATAGAGAACACCCGCCATCTGCTGCTCCTGCCCAGCCAAGTCAGGCCGACCAACGGCGCCAACGAACAGGGTGTCGCCGGTCACGACGAACCAGGGAGCCTCACCGCGCCGCTTGTCGGTGACCAGCAGACACAGGCTGTCCGGCGTATGCCCTGGCGTATGCAGAACCTTGACTTTGACGTTGCCGACATCGAGCAGCTGTCCGTCCTGCAATGGCAGAAAGTCGTACTGCACCTGACCGTGATTGGATTCGTGCAGGCAATAGGGGGCATGAACCTTCTGTGCCAGCGAACGACCACCCGAGTAATGATCGGCGTGGACATGGGTGTCGATGACGTGGGTGATTTCGACATTGGCCTCACGAGCCGCCTGCATGAACCAATCCTCGTCGCCAGCCACCACATCGACCGCGATGGCTTTGCCCAGTCCAGCGCAGCCGAAAAAGTACGACAAGGAGGACTCCTTGGTAGCCAGTTGCTTGAAGAACATAGGTGCCTTCTTAAAAAACGAGAACTTGTCGGCCTTTGCCGTCCAGGCGATCAGTTCGCTTTGAGGGCCGACTCAATGGCCTCACTGCGCGGAGGTTTCGATGGGCAGGCCGCTGGCAGCCCACTCGCTGACACCGTCACTGATCTTTCTGGCTACGAAGCCACGGGCGCGCAGCAGTTGCACTGCCTCGTCAGACATGAGGCAGAAAGGCCCCCGGCAGTAAGCGACGATGGTGCGATCCGCAGGCAGATCAGCCAGACGCTTTTCCAGCTCATCCAATGGCATAGAGCGCGCAAAAGGCAAATGCCCCGCGTTGAACTCGCTGGAAGGCCGTACGTCGATCACGACGATCTCTCCGTGCCGTGCTTTTTCCAGCAGGCTCTCCCGCCCCTCCGATACCAAGGTATCTGGCTGAGACGTCATTTGCTCAAGGGCAACGCGTAGTTCGACCAAATGCTCTTCAGCGGTCTCCCGCAGGGCGACCCACAGATGAGACACGTCTTGACCGCTCAGGCGGTAGTAGATGTGCCGACCGTCGCGCCGAGTTGCTACTAGGCGCGCTTCCCGCAGTGCTTTGAGATGCGCGCTGGCCAGGCGCAAGTCGATACCAGCCTGCAAGGCCAAGGTCTCGACCGATTTCTCGCTTTGGGCGAGCAACTCCAACAGCTCCAGCCGTTTTGGGCTTGAGAGGGACTTACCAATGCGGGCGACCTGCTCGTAGAGCAGGTCTTTCAACGTTCGTGCATTCATGATCTTTTAATCCAACGATTATTGGATTATATGGCGAATGCTATTTTTCAGCTGCCACAGTTCGCACTCGGGCGAGCCGATGCGAGCGTCTGGTCCCTCCCCCTTGAAAGGGTTGCAAGTGGGGAAATAGCGCGGGCGCGTCGTTGCCGGATCCACAGATACCCCGTAACTGCTGAGGAATCACACAGGCGCGACTTCGCATGGGTTGGTTTTCTCAGCCGCGTTGGTTCTGATGAAAGTCGCGCTGGCCGCGACTGCCGAACAAAAGCCGGTCTCTAACGCCCGCGCAGTACCAAGGTGAAACGCGGGCCTGGTGACGGAGGAAGCCGTCGGCGTACCTTCTATTTCATTGACCCGCCACGTGTTCGTGCGGTTGTCACTTGGACGGCATGGCCGCTTGGCGGTCCACCATCATTTGCATCATCTGTTCCATCATGACCATGCGGCGCTCCATCTGGGCGTGCATGCCCATCATGCCGCCCATGCCCGAGCTTCCAGAGGCTGCAGGCATGGCCGGTTTGGCCTGCGCCCCTTGCGGGATCATTCCCATACCCATGCCACCAGAACTACCTGCGCCCATCATGGCCATGCCTGACTGCATGAGCTTCATGTGTTCATCCATCAGCGCAGAACGTTCGGCGGGAGTCTTAGCTGCCTGCATATTTTTGTGCATTTCCTGCATCGCCTTCATCTGACGATCAAAGGCGTCCGGTGTTGGCGGGGTAGTAGCTGCCGGGGCAGTCTGGGTGGCTACGCCACCGCTCTGCGCATCACCGGGGTGGTGGCCTGCATGTTCGTCCGCAGGTTTTGGAGATTGCGCGATAGCACAGCCCGCCACGAAAAGCGTTGTCAACAGCCCAGCGACGACGTTCAGACGCATGATGGTCTCCTTGTTGGTTCAACTGCAGCATGACGACGTACGGATCGCAGCATCTTGATTCACGTCAACAGAGGTTGTGGATCGAGACGGACAGCAGCAGCCACCGGTTGTTCGGCGCGATGAAGTCGCCACCACTGCGTCTGCTTTGTATCCAGCACGCTCAATCGCGGAGCGGACAAGCTCCACAGTGCGTTCTCCGGCTTGCGCAGGGATGCGCACCTGACGTGCGGCTACGTCGATTTCTACTTCGACGCCCGCTGGCATTTGGGCCTGAGTTATTGCTCGACGAATGCGCTGGGCGCAACCGCCGCATGTCATATCAGGAACATTGAAATGGACCATGTGAGCCTCCTTTGGTTGATTCACGGTTTGACTATGAACCTTGCCATGATGAGAAGGTCAATCCCATTCGCAAAGATCAACCGGGCGTCAAGATCGAGAGCGGCCGTCGCTTGAGTAGATAAGGCTATGCCAATTCGATCATGCTTAGCGAGCTGCATGCTGAGAGACACTTAACGTCTTATCAAGCCGCTTATGAACCTCCCGAACCTACTTAGGCTGGCTTGAAGGCGCAAGCCGTGTCCGGATTCAACAGATTGTTGTGTTTCATCTCCATCCCGAAAAAGGATGGCCCCCGCTCCGAACCTCCGATAAGAGATCGCCAGCGGACTTCCATGGCGGCTGGACGACCGACCGCAACCGCTGCAAAGCGATCCCAGCCAAGGAGCGCATTGCTGCAGAAACCCGGTACGCCCAAGCTCTGGACAAGCAGCTCGGTGGCCCAGAACAGGTCGCAGCCGCGCTGGACACCATGCACCGCCTGGAAGAATCGCCACCCGAGGTGGTGTCTCCTGGCGATCTCACCTTGCTCAAGGCCTGGGACAAAGCCAGTGCGGCGGCCAAGCAGACGGGGTTCAGGGATCTGGGGGAAAGGGATGGGGCGTACTTTGAAGTACGGCTGGTGTGAGGGTGTAGGTCCACTGAGGACACGCCATGCCGATCAACGCGCCCTGGAACTACCCGACCTTGATGTGCACGCCACCAGGCGGGGGCGGTGGCGTGTTCCCCACGGAGATCCTGCTGCCGCTGGAGGCTGAGGCGTATGCGGTCACGCAGGAGTGTGAGATCTGGCGGGTGACGGTGAAACACCCCGATGAAGCGGTGTATGCGGGGCCGGGGCCTGTGGTGCTGGTGGAGTCGCCTACGCCGTTTTGAAGCAATTTGATTGCACCGCACCAGCTACTGGTTGTATGGTGCAACAGCCTGCAAGGAGTCGATATGTCGATAGACCGTGCCAACTATCCTGAGGTGCTCGCCTTCAGCAACTACTCAGTTCTCCATCTCCACTTGCTCCTCCAGTTAGGCGACAGGCTGCGGCGTCTCAGGAAAGCTCAAGGCCTGAGCACGGTGGCGATGGCGAGTCACTTGGGAATCTCGCGCGCAACGCTGAGAGCGGTCGAAGCAGGAGATTCCACGCCGTCTATGGGCACATACTTGAAAGTCATGTCCGCTGTGGGCATCGAGGGCGACTTGGCGTTGTTGGCAGATGGCGTCATGCAAACGGTCAAGCCAAACACTGCGGCGGCAGGAGCAAGCCGCGATGCGCCGTTGGCTCGAATCATCGTTTCTGCAGATGCCTCTCGCCACCGGATCCAGGATCTACAAAGTCTCGCTCTCCATGAAGAAGCGGTGCGACGCGTTCGCGCTGAGCCTGCGTTGCTCCAGCAGGCCCAGGCAGTGCTTCAAAAGTGGCTGGATGTTGGGGACCAACGCTCAGCGAGCCTGTGGGTTGAGTGGAAAGACATCCTGGAGCATCGCAAGTGGCGTAAGGCACTGGGGAGAACCCATCGAGCGCAGGAACTGAGGCAAGCGTCCCCGATGACCGCTGTTCTGCCGCCAGAGGTCCGAAAACACATCCTCCAAGAAGTTCGTGACCTGAAGGAAGGCGTCGTTCTTGAAATCGCCGGTAGGGCTCGTCAATGACCAGCGCAGTTCGGACTAGCCACTGGCGACGGCCGGAATTTGACGCTCAATCCCCAGGGTCGCACCATCGCTGGTGCGCACTGATCCCCGCCATTTCCACGGAGCAAGCCATGGCCCTTGAAGAAGACATCTCTGCTCTCACCGAGCTTGTACAGGGCATGGTCGATGAGTCAGGAGACCAAACCGGTTTTGATGCAAAGGTGTGGCTGTACAGTGGGCTTACTGGTGTGGTCCCAGCATTGGGACATCGAAGACCCATCGATGTGCTCAATGAGTCGGACGGCCTGGAAGTCGTGAAGAGCTTGCTCTTGCGAGCCCAATCCGGTGCCTCCTCGTAGGCATGGGCAGGGAGTGGGTTGGTCGTGAGTCAGGTCTGGACCAGTCGCTATCCCCGCTGACCAATTGACACCGTGCAGAATGCCTACGGCTATGTCCTCTAGCCAGAACGCCCCGTATCTCCCTGCGTCTACTCCCCGTAGCGCGGATGTCGCTCTGTACCTAGACCTCGATGGTGTTGTCCACCATGAAAAGGTGCTCTGGCATCCCCGCAAGGGCATCTACATGAGCCCGTATGAGGCTGCAGGACACACTCTTTTCGAATGGATTCCTATCCTGGAGTCGGTGCTTGAACCGTACCCGGCAGTCGCTCTGGTGCTGAGTAGCACCTGGTGTATCCGCCCCGGATACAGCGCAACCCTCAAACGGCTTCCGGCCTCCCTGCGTGCCCGGTTCATTGGTGGGACGTACCACAAGCGTGTCCATGGCGTGGATCCCTGGAACCTTTCCATGTTTCGCACTACACCCCGGGGTGTGCAGGTTCAAGAAGACGCTCGGCGCCGAAGGCCCCGGCAGTGGCTGGCACTTGATGACGATTTGGAGGGGTGGCCTGACTCTTGTCGGGAAAATCTGGTTGCGTGCGAAGGAACTACCGGCTTGTCCAACCCCGTAGTTCAACACGAGCTGAAGGAAAAACTGCGCGGCTGCCATACAGGGTTGTCCGCCTAACCCAGTAGTTTCTGAAAGCAACCAACCGATGATGCGACGCCACTCCGACATCCTCGCGGTCTTGCAATCTGTCGCTGGCATCGTGAAACTTCGCCACGCGGCCAATGTGCTCAGCCGTCGGACAGCCAGTATCGGCTTCATGGATTTGGATATCGGACCGTTGGTTCTCGAAGCGCCAGCTCGCCACATCGGCGAGGTATTCGCCTTGTCCTCACCTCCGGTGGCCAAGCTCGAGCAGGCTGTTGCATTGAGCTTGCCCCGCACTTCGTATTTCAGTAGGAAGGTCAACGGCCGCAAGTGGCCATTGATGAGGTCCCCATGAAAACACACTCAACCTCAACGAGTCGCCTCACAAGCAACAGCCCAAGCGCAGTTGAACATCCGTCGCCCTACGCGTCTGCTGCTCAGACCAAGGCCTTTCTGGCTGGCAGCCTGGCCGCCCGGACGGCTCGCTTGGAAGCTAATGACATGCTCTGCACAGACATGGCTGCGGATCTGGTCGGTACCACCCCAGTGACGATCAATGCGTGGGTCGCCAAAGGGCGGGCGATCGGATTGACCCAGGCCCGGCGTGGATTCAAGTTGCCTCGTTGGCAGTTTGAACCTGCCCTATGGGATGCATTGCCCAAGCTTTCAAAAGCCTTGGGAACGACTGAGGGCTGGGCACTACTCGCCTTCTTGGAGACACCATCGGGCGCTTTGGGTGGCCGGACACCGCGTCAGGCGATAGAGCAGGGTCATCTGGCCCGTGTGATTGAAGTGGCGGGTGCTGAGGGCTATTGACCCCCCTACGCCTCATGAATCTCGCAGATCTTCAGTACATCCCTTACTTCTAGCTCCTAGTTCCGGAGCTTCTTTTCAGCGTTCAGTATTCGAGCGCCCCTGCGGGCACGGTGAATATAGGGACACGGCTACTCCTGTTGCCTCAATCGAATCTGCTTTCACGGCGATTTGACAATACCGGTCAGCCGGTTGCCTACCTTGCTGAACGCCCTGAAACCGTATTTACGCGGCGATCTGTCGTCGTGAAGCCTGATGAGTGTCATCTGAGATGGTGAGTGCAAAGCCATTTCATAATGAAAGCTCCCGTGGAATCCGACACATCGCCCAGGCAGGCCTTGTCGGGAGTTCGTGGCGGGAACAACCACCGCGTTATCGGAACCTGCGCTTGGGATATGTAGACACGAAGGATTCAGAAATGGCAGACGCAGTTGAAGTTGGAAGCACCAATGTATATGCCGACCTTGGATACCCAGACGCTGAGGCGTTGCAGCGAAAGGCTTCGTTGGCGTCGCATATAGCTTGGACGATCAATGCGCGACATCTGACCCATGAGGCAGCTGCAGAATTACTTGGGATAGATCAAGCAGACATCGTGAAGATTGTTCGTGGGCAGTTCCGCGGCACGAGTGAAGCAATGATGCTTGAATGGATTGCGAGGCTCGGTCACGATGTGACGATCCTGGTGACCAAAACAGCACGGCAAAGGCCGGGGAAGATTAGGCTGGAGTTCCACTGCTCATCCTGAGCACCAAGCTCACCAGAACGTTGTTTTAGATAGAAGCCGCGATCATCAGGGCCGCATTTCTTCCGCCTCCAGCCTCTGGTGAGGCAGCCCAGCCCAACGTTCACTGCTTACAGTGGATTGAGCAGTGCCAGCGCCTTGCGCTTACCCAGCTTGAGCACTTCAGCAATGCGCTCCAATTGCGCTGCCCGTGGATGAACATGGCCCGTCTCCCACTTGTAGACAGATATCGAAGAAGCACCCAGCAACTGAGCCATCTGCTTCTGCGTAATACCGAGTGCTGCGCGTTTGTCGATCAACACCTGAGCATCGAACGGGATCTGCTTTGACTTCTTGGGAGTGACGTCTTCAGTCACTGCCTTGGCTTTGGGCGCATCCGTTGCTTTTACCTGCCGTTGGGTGGCCTTGAGCTGTGAGGTCAGCGCCTTGACCTCACGCTTAAGTGCTGCGATCTCCGAGCGATGGCTGGTGATCGCCTTGCGCATCCCCTGAAGCTCAGGTTTGAGCTCCTTGCGCGCCATGCGAACAACTTCTGCGCGAAAGGCATTGGAAAACGTATTCATAGGCCCAATGGTAACTTTGACGCCTTATCGCGCGCTTAGGGGCAGACGCACCACCGTATCGCACACCTTCTTCGTCCCCCAAAAACAAAACCGCCAGAGGCCTGAGCTCATGGCGGTTTGCTTCGGTGGTGACGAGAAAGTTTGACTTACTTCCCAGCCTTGTCCGCCTTGCGCTTGGCAGCCTTGGGATCCACCACGGCCTTGAACTTGGCACCCGCCACAAACTTCGGCACCGTGCTTGCAGGAATCTTCAGCGCAGCACCGGTCGATGGATTCTTGCCCGTGCGTGCTGCACGCTTGGCGGACTTGAAGGTTCCAAAGCCCACCAGCTGCACGGCATCGCCTTTCTTCACAGCGGTCTGGATGGTGTCGATCAGCGTTTCCAGCACTGCATTGGCTGCGGTCTTGGACAGATCATTCTTGGAAGCCAGGATTTCAACGAGTTCTGCGCGGTTCATGGATGCTCACGTGTAGAGGTTGGAAAGGACCGATTTATACCCCCGCCGCTGACACGGCCCTTGCTGCGTCTCAATGCTGCAGTGCACTTCTTGGCAAAAACTCCACTCCCGTGCGCTTGACCAACTCCTGATAGCTGATCGGCCGCCCCACCGTCTCCCCTTCGCGGTTCTCTTGCCAGTGCGCCCAGGCCCTTTGGGTGGTCGCGTCGTACACCAGCTTGTACAGATAGGTTGGCACCTTCACCCCATTGGCTCCGATGCGGGGTCCAGCATCCGTGAACACCGGCCCCGTGATCACAAACACATCTCCCTTGGCCCGCTTCACATAGTGCCGTGTGTCCTGCTCAATCTTGTTCCAGGCACCTCCGTTGTGCTGGGCGTTTTGGGGAACCATGTTCGCCAAACTGAAACTCTGGGCCATAGAAGTGGGGGTGGCCATATCTCCCGCCGGCGCCATGTGGCCTCGGGAGTAACCTGAGTTCTTGTAGTCCTCCAGCTCCGCCCGCTCACCACTGGGCAGCCGCGCATCCGCGAAGAACCGTTTGGCCCGTTTCTCGTTGGCCCCATCCAGCATCTGCCGATTCAACCGCTGGGCTACGAACACTGGCGTCTTGGTGGTGCCGGAGTGCAGTACCGCAAACGCTTCATAGCAAAGCTCCCGCAATTGCGGACGGGGTGTGATGGCCGGTGGTATGCCATTCGCAAAGAACTGCGGACACTGCGCAAAAGAGGTGGGCTCGGGCGTGAGCAGGGCCGCACTGTCGAACTGCGGAAACCGCGCCCAGGAAAGATTGGGGAGAGCAACGCTGGCAAGAGACAGGGCCAGCACAGCTGCCAGGCGCACATGGCCTGGCCAAGAGAACAAACGATTCACAGAAAGAACATTCGGGTCGAACAAAACGGAGCCCGATTGGAGCACCATTCATCTCTCGCTTTAGGCCCGAATGCTCGGATCCCGCAGGGTTTTACAGCTGCTTGCAGAGTGGCGCCCACAAACAGAAAGGGCTCCCCAAAGGGAGCCCGATCTGCCTGCCCGCCCCTGCGGCTCAGTTAACACTCCCCATGGCAGCAGCACTCGCACTGTGCGAAGTGCCACCGCCATGGAAGTCCCGCAACTGCTTTAATCCAACTCAAGCAGTTGGTCTGTCAGATACGCAGGCATTCACAAGCCGCCTTGCGGGAACGCCTGCAGGTTCGTCAGTTTTGCTGAAGTCACGCTTGCCCTTGGTTTTGAAGGCTCGCCTACTCCGTAGGCGTTGGCTCGGAAAGCGACAGCTATCGCGCTAACTGGGTGCCAGCGGCCCTTTTTCATCAAGCTTTGCACCCGTTGCCGATATTTCTGTGGATTTGGCGCATTCTCCTCACGCCCTTTGTGTCGCCGAGTGTTGCACCACCAACAGGCAGCAACGATGTTTTGTGCGGAATCGCGCCCTTGATCCTGGCGAGCAGTTAGATGCTCAGCCGTGCAACGAAGGTACTTTTGGAATTTAGGCTTGAGTTCTTTGGGCGTGAACTCAGGCAACGCAGGTTCGATCATTGCCAAACCGCAGTAGAAGCAACGGCATTGTTGGATGAGCGCGGACTGGATACGGAGTTTGGCTATCTTGTTCATTTGGCAGCGGGGGTAGTGTTGAAGCTACTCCCGTTGCCGATAGCCGGACTGGTCGGGCGCCGGGGCATCGCACCACTCGGCTATGCGCCAGGTAACCCGGACGCGGCCGGGTTCGCGTTAGCCCGGACAACCAATAATTTATATCGCTGCGTCCAATCGGCGCAAGTACTGGCTGTTGTGCGCATGCGTCATGCTGACTCAACAGGTAACTCGACTTGCTGCGCCGGATCCTTCGCCCTGTGCACAAACAGCTCCACCGGTGGCACCTTGATCAGCGACTCTGCCTGTTCGATGCTGCCGTGCAGCCAAGCATCCCAATCCCCCTTTTCCAGCGGCACCACCGTGCGCTTGTCCTGCATGTCGGGCGGCCGCTTAGGGTCGGGCCGATGCATCAGGTTGAGCACCGGCACGTCGTCGCAGTTCTGCGTGATCATGGTGTAGCTGGGCAGCACCTCACCCGTGGCCGGGTCTGTCCACTCGCTCCACAGGCCCGCGAGACCCCAGGGCTCGCCGTCGGCGCGCTCGAACTGCCAGGGGATGTGCTTGCCAGTGCCCCAGTAGGGTTCGACGTACAGCTGTGCCGGGATGATGCAGCGCTGCCCCTTGCGCCAGGGGACACCGTAGGTCCATGACTTGGCCATGCCTTCGCGCCGGGCGTTGACGGTGCTCAGGCGTTTGCCGTCCTTGCCGGTGGGGATGTGCGTCTTGGAGTGTGGCGGGATCATGCCCCACTGTCCCACCACGAGTTCTCGCCCAGCTTCGCCCTTGGCCCGCAGGAACGGTCCCCGGTACAGCGGACTCATCTTGTCGCGCCACTCTTCCTCGGGCACGTCACCGAAGTGCAGCACCAGCTGCTCACGGCCCGGGACCTCGTAGTAGGTACACATGGCAACATTCTGGCAGCAGGGAGCTATACTGTAAATATGTACAGTCTTTGGAATTCCCCGCTACCCGTGCCGTACGACACGGCGGCGCAGTCGCTGGCCTTGCCCCTGTGCGGGGTGAGCGTGCGCGCGGGGTTTCCATCGCCAGCTGACGACTTCGTGGTGGAGCGGCTGGACATCATGCAGCTGCTTGTGAAGCACCCCCAGGCCACCTACTTCTGGCGCGTGCGGGGCGACTCGATGAGGGACGCGGGCATTGAGGACGGAAGCATCATCGCGGTGGACCGGGCGATCAAGCCCAAGCACAACAGCATCGTCGTGGCCATTGTGGACGGCGAATGCACCGTGAAGTATCTGCACCAGCGCGCGGGCCGCATCAAGCTGCGCGCGGCCAACCCCACCTATCCCGACATCATCCCCCGAGAAAGTCAGACCATTGAGGTGTGGGGCGTGGTGAGTGGGTGCGTGAAGCTGTTTCTCACCTGATCTGATGGACGGAGGCCAGCATGTACGCGCTGGTGGATGGCAACAACTTCTACGTGAGCTGTGAGCGGGTGTTCCGCCCCAGCCTGAACGGCCGCCCAGTGGTGGTGTTGAGCAACAACGACGGCTGCGCAATTGCCCGCAGCAATGAGGCCAAGGCCCTGGGCATCAAGATGGGGGCGCCATGGTTTCAGATACGGCACATGGAAGAGACCCACGGCCTGGTGGCCTTGAGCGCCAACTTCACCCTGTACGGCGACATGAGCAATCGGATGATGAGCCTGGCGGCGGGTCTGGGCCCCTCGCAGGAGATCTACAGCATCGATGAGTCGTTCATCGGCCTGCAGGGGCTGCGGGGCGATCTGCTCACACGCAGCCACGCCATCCGCGCCCGCATCCACCAGTGGGTGGGCATCCCCTGCGGTATCGGCATTGGTCACACCAAGACGCTGGCGAAGCTGGCGAATCACATTGCCAAGACGGCCGAGCGCAAACCCGGCAGCTACCCCGCCGAACTGGCCCAGGTCTGCAACCTGACCGCCTTGCCCGCCCAGGACTTGGACGACGTGCTGGCCAGCACGCTGGTGGAAGAAGTCTGGGGCGTGGGCCGCAAGATCGGCGCGCAGCTGCATCAGTGTGGGGTGCATACGGTGCTCGACTTGGCCCGGCTGGACCCGGCCATGGTGCGCAGGCGCTGGAGCGTGGTGCTGGAGCGCACGGTGCGTGAGCTGCAGGGTATGCAGTGCATCGAGCTGGACGACGCGCCCGAGCCCAAGAGAGAGATTGCATGCACCCGGTCATTCGGCCAGGCAGTGACCGAGCTGCCGCCGCTGGTGGAGGCCGTGAGCGAGTTCGCCAGCCGTGCGGCCGAGAAGTTGCGCAAACAAGGCAGCCTGGCCAGCCAGCTGCTGGTGTTCTGCCACACCTCCCCCTTCCGCCCCGGCCCGCGCTTCAACAAATCGGTGGTGGTGCCCCTGCGCCGGCCTACGGCTGACACCGGCAAGCTGGTGTGGGCGGCCTCAGCTGGCATGCGCCGCATGTACGAGCCTGGCTACAAGATGGCCAAGGCCGGGGTGATGCTGCTGGACCTGGTGCCGGGCAGCGTGCTGCAGGGTGAGCTGGATCTGGAGGAAGAAGACCACCGCGACCGCACCAGGCTGATGGTGGCGCTGGACACCCTTAACCAGCGGTACGGCAAGGGCACCGTGCATTCAGGTGCCACGGGCGGCACCAACAGGGGCAAGGACTGGGGGATGAAGCAGGAGAGGCGTACGCCGCAGTACACGACGCGGTGGGAGGATGTGCCGGTGGCAAGGGCCTAAGAGTGGGGGCGATACCGCGCTCGAAGTCGGCTCTGCAGCGGTTGCAGCCGGTGTCAGCCCGCAGATGTATTTACTGCTTTCTGGCACGAAGCAGTCTTTCACTGCAGCGATCCTCACGCTTCAATAGGAGCAAGACGCACTTTGCCAAGCCGCACATTTCTCGGTGTGACTTTGGGAATTGTTGTTGCACAATGTTTCTGAACACGAGATTCAGGACAGGAGGGAGACATGGCTCGCACGAACACAATGTGCGCCTTGATCGGGGTCAAGGATGGAGAGTCCACTGACAGGCAATCCATGCAGGCGCTCGGGTGATGTACGCACCTCGGGCTATGCCTTCCAGACACCGCCTACTTCCGGATGGACACGTCATCGTGACCGGAGCGGCCGGGGACTTTGCGTTCTTTGACCGTGAGGAATTCGATCGATTTCGCGCATCCCCGCAAAAGCTCGACCTCAGAAAACAAGCCGACTTGCGAGCCCGTTTTTTGCTCAGTGATGGTGCGATATCAAAGGGCATGCAACGCTTACTGGCTTCGCGTATTGCAGCGAAGCGAGAGACCGTTACCTCTGGTCCATCGCTTCATATCATCGTGCCCACCCTGCAATGCGCCCACTCCTGCCAGTATTGCCAGGTAAGCAGGTCTCTCAACGACGAGGGCCATACGATGTCGCTTTCGGATCTGAATGCAGCATGCGACACCATTCTCGAAAGCAAATCCAATCAGCTCACCGTCGAGTTTCAAGGCGGCGATCCGCTGCTGAGATTTGACCTGGTCAAGCATGCCATCCTGCGCATCCGTGCGGGAGCTGCGGCGAGCCGTCGAATTCGCTTTGTAGTCGCTTCAACTCTCCATCAGCTCGACGACGCGATGTGCGCCTTTTTCAAGGAACACAGCGTCTACATGTCGACCAGCTTGGATGGGCCTCGCGCACTACATAACGCTAATCGACCTACCCCAGGTCGAAATGCTTACGAACGTACCCTGGCTGGCATCCATCTCGCACGAGAAAAAATAGGAGCTGATGCCGTTGCCGCCTTGATGACGACAACCAAAGCGTCTCTGGCTTTCCCTGAAGAGATCGTTGACGAATATGTTCGCCAGGGGTTTCGGGAGATCTTTCTGCGACCGCTCAGCAGCTATGGGTTCGCCAAACGCAATCAAAACCTGCTTGGTTACTCTGTCCAGGATTTCGTGAACTTCTACCGGCGCGGCCTGGATCGCATCATGTATTGGAACCAGCGCGGTGTGGAGCTGCGAGAGGTCTACGCATCGATCCTGCTGAACAAGATGCTTTCCACCTTTGATGCGGGCTACGTGGATCTTCAAAGCCCAACAGGTGCAGGCTCTAGCGTCCTGGTCTACAACTACGACGGGTTCGTTTATCCCAGTGATGAAGCGAGAATGATTGCAGAGACCGGAGATCGATCGCTGCGAATGGGGCGCATTGGTGAATCCTTGGGCGAGCTACTCAACTCCCCGGTACGGCAGCAATTGGTAGAGGCCAGCGATGTTCGTTCCATGAGCGATTGCCGAGACTGCGCCTACAACTTGTACTGCTCGCCAAACCCCGTCGATGCCCAGGCTCAACACGGAACAATGACTGTCGCGGCGGGGGCAACTGAACACTGCCAGCGGCATATGGCTCTCTTTGATGCCATGTTCACGGCCCTGCGCACTGCTGACGAGGATACCTCTGCGCGAATGCACGATTGGGCACAAGTGCGGGAGTCATGCGCCAATGCGTAAAGTGTCTGCAGATCTCGATGAGAGATGCGGCCCGCGCGTGCGTCGGGTGGTGGATTTCGAGGGCTTTGCGGCCCAATGGGAGCCGTCTCTGTATTTCTTGGTTCGAGTTCAGACTTCCGAGGAGAGACGTTCCATTGAGGACTTGCAGAGTACCGGCCTAGACAACCTCGCTTGGGTCGTAAGCGATCAGCTGGAGATTGGGGACATCGTTGTCGCGCGCCCATTCAAGGGAGAGTTGATTGTCCTACTACGTGAATCTGATACCCACCACGCGCTGTTCCTCACTAATCGATGCAACAGCAACTGCTTGATGTGCTCCCAACCGCCGACCAAAGAAGACGACGAATGGCTCGTTGAGGAAGCCCTGGAGGCCATCCGGCATCTGAACTGGCATCCTCAGACTATCGGTCTCACTGGCGGCGAGCCATTGTTGTTGGGAGCAGGCCTGCGGAGGGTTCTGGATGTCATTGGCAAGAGTCTTCCCCAGACAGCCGTAGAAGTTTTGACCAACGGCCGGTTGTTTGCAGATGCCTCTGTGGTGCAGAAGGTGTTGACCGGCCTCACTACGAAGGTCGGTTGGTTGGTGCCTCTGTACGGGCATGCCAACTTTTTGCATGACTTTGTGGTGCAGGCCCCCGGCGCCTTTGACGAGACCATTGATGGATTGCTCACACTCCAGGAGTACCAACAAGAGATCCAATTGCGCTCTGTGCTGATTTCTCCTGTCTTGGAGGTGCTGCCGGAGCTAGCCATGTTCGTCGCTCGAAACCTTCCATTCATCCGAGAGTGGGCATTGATGGGATGCGAGCCAATCGGATTTGCTCTTGCCAATCGAGACGCATGCGAAGTGGATCTGGTCGCTTGGAGCACAACACTGGAGCAAACCCGCAGGGTGCTTCGCACCTACCGGATTCCCCACGTTTGGATGAACACGCCTTTGTGCGCATTGCCTCAGCCTCTTTGGCCTCAGGCACAGAAGAGCATTTCCGACTGGAAGAACGTCTTCGCACCTGAGTGTGAGGGTTGCGCAGCAAAGAAGAACTGCTCCGGACTGTTTGCGTGGCATGAGCGAGGCTGGAAACCTGCGCCCCTAAGAACAATGGAGACAACCGAGGTTAATTTATGAGCAAGTTCGTCCGAAACCTCTCTCTTTTCGTGGCGGGGTTGCCTTTACTGGTCACCAAGAGCGTATCGGCGGCACCCGCACCCAGAGCAGAGATGGAGCCGCTCGACTCGACCGGTGCCGTGCCGTTGCGCCCATTGAACTTGGAATCGGATAATCTGTTTGCAGGGCATCGCTCGCATTCCAGCCACAGATCGCACTCAAGCCACAGCTCTCACTACTCAGGCTCCAGCGGCGCCTCTAGCTACCGGGCACCCGCATACGTAGCGCCGAGCCCGGCTCCATCGTACGTAGCACCGTCCCCTGCCCCAGCATCTCCTCCTGCGACGAACCGCTACGTTCCGGAGTCTGCGCCAGCCCCGGGAGCACCTCGGCAGTTTCTGGATTCAAACAATGCATCGGGATCCAACACCCCTGCGAAGAATGGCGTGTCCCAGTCATCACAACCGGGCAAGCAGCCCCAAGCATCAGATGAGCTGACTCATCCAGAGAAGCTGCGGCTCCAGATCATGCGAGTTCAGATCAAGCTTCGCAGCCTGGGCCTTTACGAGGGATCGATTGATGGGGTGATGAATGACGGCTTGCGTGAGGCACTCAAGCACTTCCAAGAGCTGAAGGGATTTCCTAAGACCGGGACCATGACAACGCCTACGCTGAATGCTCTTGGTATACCTGCCGTGAACTGATGGCGCATGCAGACGGGCGCTTTGATGAACTACCTGCTAGCCGTATCTGTTGCGAGCATGCCAGCCGGCAACAATCGCAAATCATGAAACTCCCCTATCGCAGTTCGATCGCGATCATTGGTTTCTGTAGTACGTTCATTTCCGCATCGGCTATCGCGCAATCCAGCGTGGGCGCCGCGCCAAAGGGTGATGCGAAAGTCGTGGCTAGCAGGATCATCAAACACAATTTTCCGAGTTGCAGAACCGTCTCCAACGCCGTTAGAGCGCCTGATGGATCGATTCGTGCTCGGTGCGATACGAGCAACTACATGGTTTTCACGATCTTCAACGCGAAGGAAGGAAAGACCTCTGAGATCGCGCTGAACTGCAGTGCGGCAAAAAAGCTCTTGAACGTAGATTGCTGACGATTCATGGCCGCGAACGCCGTCACTCGATACAGCGCATCCCTAGGCTATCAACCATATCAGCCAGTGCCCCTCGCGGCAGCATCTATGTTCACCGTCCAAAGAACGGGGCGACTAGCCGCATGAGACGGCGGTGTCCACCTAGGGGAGGCAACGTTGAAACTGATAGTTCCGCCAGTATTTGGTGTCAACGAAAAGTACCGGCACGGCGCAGTGCGCCAAGTGCTATTGGAGAAGCAAGAGCTGTCTGGTCGGTTCGTGAAGTTCACAACGGACAAAGCGACCTGGCTTCGGTTTACGCCAGACACTGGCGGGCCAGATATTCTCCTTTTCAAGAAAGTGCCCGACGGCTTCACGATGCCGACAGATGTCTCGGTCTTGGTGAAGTCCAGCCTCCCCGCCGAGGTGCTGCCGGAGGTTGACGCGCAAGAGGCCCTATGGGACCAGCACCCGCTCTTGAGCGCAACGGCCGGTTTGGACGTTGCCGGTCGGGCGCAACGTGCTCGCGAGTCCTGGCGGGGAGCGTTCCACTACGTCGATGAGGACAGCGCCGCAAACGGCACAATCGCGCTTCGTCGTCCCCAGGTTGGGGCGTTGCACGCCATCCATGCGCATTGGTCGGTAAGCGACGGCGTAGCGACTATCGTGATGCCGACGGGGACGGGCAAGACCGAGACAATGCTCGCAACCACAGTCTCCAGCCAATGCCAGCGCATTCTCGTTCTCGTGCCGACGGACGCACTTCGAAGCCAGGTCGCACAAAAGTTTGTCACGCTTGGAATACTGAAACTGGAAGAGAGCGCCATTCTTGATGCGGCGGTTCAGCGCCCGGTAGTCGGCATCATGACCTCCGCGCCCCGTGACATTGGCGAAGTCGACGCCTTCTTCACCACCTGCAATGTGGTCGTCACCACCAGCCAACTCGCGAGCAGATTCACGCAGGAGGTTAAGAAGCGCATTGCATCGCTGTGCAGCCACTTGTTCATCGACGAGGCGCACCACGCAGAGGCACCGACTTGGAAGGATTTCAAGGAGCACTACGCTGACAAGCGCGTTCTGCAGTTTACTGCCACTCCTTTCCGAGAGGACAACCGACGCATCGACGGAAAAATCATCTACGTTTATCCATTGCGAAAGGCCCAGGCAGAGGGCTACTTCAGGCGCATTCGCTTCAGTCCAGTCTCTGAGTTCGGATTCAAGAAGGCAGACCGGGCAATCGCTCAACAGGTGTTGAAGGAGCTGGACACGGACGCCACAGGAAAACATGTGGCCATGGCCCGAGTCTCATCGACTGACCGAGCAAACCAAGTTGCTGCGATTTACCAGGAGCTCGGCCGCTTCAACCCCGTAGTCCTTCACACAAAGATTTCTACGACAGAGCGCAAGACGGCCCATGCAAAGCTGCGCTCTGGCGGGTCCCGCATCGTCGTATGCGTGGACATGCTGGGAGAAGGCTTCGACATGCCGGAACTGAAGATTGCCGCGTTCCACGACCTTAGGAAGAGCTTGGCGGTAACGCTGCAATTGGCAGGTCGATTCACCCGAGCGCGGAGCGACCTGGGCGACCCTGTTTTCATTGCGAACACCGCAAGCGTCGACCTCACCGAAGAATTGGAAAAGCTCTACTCGCAAGACCCCGATTGGAATGAGCTTTTACCGGAGCTTAGCGAAGCGGCCATCGCAGATGAAGTGGGCGCGCAGGACTTCATGGCAGGATTCGTGGGCAACCTCGGCGGCATCCCAATGAAGGAATTGAACCCGTCCGCGAGCACCGTGGTCTTTCAAACTGCCTGTGCGAACTGGACTCCGAAGAGGTTTCGGAAGGGTATCCGTGGAGCGACCAAGTATGAACAGGTGCATTCCTCTCTGAATGAGAAGGAAAACACGCTCGTCGTTATCACTGCAAGCCGACATGTGGTGCCGTGGACCGCGGTCTCGATTGTTCAGGATTATTCCTGGGAACTCTTCATCGCCTACTGGGACAGAGAACGCCAGCTTTTGTTTATCCATGGCTCCAGTAACAGCAGCGAATTCAAGGACCTTGCGAAGGCGTTGGCTGGAGATGACGTCACTCTCGTCGTTGACCCCGTTGTGTACCGCACCTTCCACGGTATCAATCGGTTGCTATTAACAAACGTTGGACTCGACGAGCATTTCGGCCGTCAGATTCGGTACACCGGGCGAATGGGGGCAGACGTTGGTTCACGGTTGTCAGAAAGCACAAAGAAAGGTGCACGGAAGGCTGTGCTGGCGGGCATCGGGTATGAGAATGGCTCGCGCACCACTATTGGCGCGGCCAAGCGCGGCCGCGTTTGGTCTGCACAGCGTCTGCGTATTGACACGTTCACGGCCTGGTGCCGCAACATCGGCGGGAAAATTGTTGACGAGACTATTGACCCGGAAGAGGTCCTCAAAGGGACGCTTATCCCGCGCCAGGTCGATGCTCGGCCCAGTGTCGTGGCCATCGGCATTGACTGGCCATCAGATGTCCTTGACGTTGTTGAGTCGATGACCACAGTCGTTTGGCCGTACGGCGCGGAGAACCGACTCACAGACCTGGGCATTGAGTTGATTGAAAACAGCGCCGACAAGCCCATCGTGTTCAGAGTATTTACCGATGAGCGTGAAGTGCGCATACGGCTCGAATTGTTCCGCGTCAGCGAGTCGGCGACTGACTTCAAGTTCGTTTACGAACGAAGAGACACCGCTCGTATTCGTCGTGGCGGCGAGCGTGACCTCTGCGAATATTTCACCGAGAAGCCTCCCACTATCTGGTTTGCCGATGGTTCTTCCTTGGAGGGCAATCTCTACGTCGAACTTGTGAAGGCTTTGGAGCTGTACCCCGTCGACAAGCTCGTAGCAGTCGACTGGACGGGCATTGACATTACTAAGGAATCGCAGCGCGACGAGAAGCGGCAGGACTCAGTCCAGTACCGCGTCATTGACATCCTGCGGAAGAATGGTAACTACGACGTTGTGTTCGATGACGACGGCTCCGGCGAGGCGGCAGATGTCGTTGCCATTCGCATTGACGACCCGAAGAACCCCAAGCGAATTGAAGTGGAGTTGTACCACTGCAAATTCTCGATGCACTCTGAAGCGGGCTCACGAATTGATGACCTGTATGTGGTGTGCGGCCAGGCCCAGCGCAGCATCGTGTGGCTTCATAACCGCGACCGTCGTAAGGACCTCTTTAGCCATCTGTTGAAGCGCAACGAACAGCGTGTGGACGCCGGGCGTCCTACGCGATTTGAGGTCGGAAATGACACGCGGCTCATCCAGCTTCGCGATCTGAGCAAGCGTTGCGAGCTACGACTCTCTGTATTTGCGGTGCAGCCCGGTGTCTCACAGGCCAAGGTCAGCCCAAGCCAGCTGACGCTCCTCTCGGTGGCGGACCAATTTCTCCAGGAAACCTATCAACTTGACTTCCATCTGTGGTGCAGTGCCTGAATAACGCATTTGCATACTTGGTCACTGGCTGCTATTGGCAAATGCGGTCGCTCCGAGCTCCGCCGGGGCAACGGCTGCAACCAGCCTGGAGCCGTCACGCCGTAGGTCTGCTCTGCAGCGGTTGCTGTCATCCGATCTGCGTCGTTGAACGCGTACTGTCGGCCAAAAAGCGGCCACTCCTGGTGGCAGTCAGTAGGCTAGGCGCTTCCAGCGCTGCGATCACAATGCGGAGGACACCCGCTCGATGAGCCCACGCATCCACGCCTGCGCCGCGTTGGCGTCGGCCCGGCGGTGCCAGATCAGGTTAAGAACGATTTCCGGCAAGGCGACCGGCGGAGGGAAGAAGGCCAGTTCCTTGCTGGCCAGCGCATGCGACGCCACACGCTTCATGACCGTGGCGGCCAAGTCGGTGCGGGCGATGACGGCCGGCAGGGCGAACATCTGCGGCAGGGTCAGGCTCAGGGTGCGTTGCTTGCCGTGCAGCGCTAGTGCCTCGTCAACCAGCCCGTGGCGCTGGCCTTCCGGCGAAGCCAGGGCATGGGGCAGCGCGAGATAGGTTTTCAAGTTCATGCCGCGTCTTGCCGCCGGGTGGTCGCGGCGGAGAATGGTGATGAACTCGTCCCGCAGGATGGGGCGCGCCAGGATGCGTTCTTCCGACTGGGTGGGCGTGACACCGATGGCCGCGTCGATGGCACCGGCATCGAGCAGACTCACCGCATGGTCCCGGTCGTGGTAGCCATGCACTTGTACGCAGATGTCCGGCGCCTCGGTGCCCAGCACCTGCATCAGCGGCGGCAACACGACGAAGGCAGCGTAGTCGGTCAGGCCCAGGTTGAAGGTCAGCCGGGCCTCCGACGGCACGAAGCCCGGTTGACGCACCAGGGCAGCCCGGATGCCGCCCAGCGCTTCCTGGATAGGCGCTGCCAGCTCGCGCGCCCGCGGTGTTGGCAATAGGCCGTCGGAGCTGCGGTGGAACAACGGGTCGCCCAACAGCAGGCGCAGCCGGGATAGGGCTGCGCTCATGGCCGGCTGGCTAACCCCCACATGCGCCGCAGCACGGGTCACATTCCGCTCAGCCATCAGTGCGTCGAAGGCCACCAGTAAATTCAAATCGACGCCATGAAAATCCATAAATCAAATAATCATATATATAAGATATCTGTTGGACAGATTTTATCCTGGCATCAAAACTACAGGTCTTCCAAACCTGAAAGCAATAGCCATGATCACCCAAGACCTCGACATGACCGAACGCCTGCGCACCGAACGCCTGGCCGTCGAGACCCTGTACCGCGCCTTCAGCGAACAATCTCCAGACCTCGTTGACACCGTGCTCGCCCCGGACTGGGACGACATTCCCCTAGCACCCGGCCAGGAGTCCGGCCCCGCAGGCATCAAGCCCATCATCCAGAGCGTGGCCAAGGCCTTCCCCGATGTGCGCGTCGTCATCCATGACGTCATCCAGGCGCCCGGCCGCGTTGGCGTGCGCGCCGAGATCACCGGTACGCACCTGGGCGAGCTGTTCGGCATTGCCGCTACCGGCAAGAAGGTCAGCTTCCGCCTGCACGAGTTCCACACAGTCGAGAACGGCTTGGTCAAGACGACCTGGCACATGGAGGACTGGTTCGGCCTGTTCCTGCAACTCGGCCAATTCCCGCTGCAGGCCTGAGCCTAGGAGTACCCCCATGAAAGCAGCCATGATTTCCAGCTTCGGCGGACCTGAGGTCATCACCACCGGCGAACTGTCGTTGCCCAGCCTGCAGCCTGACGCGGTGCACATCCGCGTCGTGTCCGCAGGCCTCAACCCGCTGGACGTGAAGATGATCGCCGGCTACCTGCAGCAGGTCTTCCCGGTCACCCACCCCTACGTACCGGGCACTGACTTCAGCGGCGTCATCGTCGCCGTTGGCGCCCAAGTGCAGCACCTGCAAGTGGGCGAGCGCGTCTACGGCCGCACGTCCCCGGTCGTCGGCGGCGCCTTCGCCTCCGAATTGATGATCGCAGCCACCGAGGTTTGTCCCATCCCGGCTGACATGTCCTTTGAGCAGGCTGCATCCCTGCCTACCACCTTCGGCACCGCCCACCAGGCGCTGTTCGCTGTCGGAGAACTGGCCGCCGGCGAACGAGTGCTGGTACACGCGGCGGCCGGCGGCGTCGGCAACATGGCAGTGCAACTAGCTCGCCAAGCCGGCGCCCATGTCATCGCCACGGCCTCGGAGCGCAATGTGGAGCTGGTCAAGAGCCTGGGCGCCCACGAGGTCATCGACTACCGCACGCAAGACTTCAGCGCCCTACGGGACATCGACCTAGTGCTGGATCCGCTGGGTGGCGAGACCCTGGAAAAGTCTTGGGCGGTTTTGCGTGCGGGTGGCCGCATCGCCAGCCTAGTGGAGTTCGGCATCCAGGACCGCGACGGGAAGATCGGACGCTCGGTGTTTTTCGTCAGCGCGGCACCGACCCTCGCACTGGCCGTGGTGCACTTCCAGGCCGGTCAACTCCAGATCATCACTGACTCCGTCTACCCGCTGGCCGAAGCCCGCGCGGCGCTTGAAAAGCAGGCCACCTGCCACGCACGGGGCAAAGTGCTGATTCGCACCCCCGGCTGAACAAGGAGGTCAACCATGACAACCAAGAATCCGGAAGTGGTTTTGGTCACCGGCGCTGGCTCCGGCATCGGACGTGCCATTGCCCTGGCACTGGCGCGCGCTGGACACAAGGTGGTCGCCAGCATGCGGGAACCTGAAGGCCGCAACGCCGGGCGCAGCCTGGCTCTGCGCCAGTTGGCCGAGACGGAGGGGCTACCCCTGCAGGTACTCGAACTCGACGTGCTGTCGGAGACAGCGTGTCGCGCCGCAGTGGACGCCATTGAGGCCGAACACGGTCGGCTCGACGTGGTGGTCAACAACGCCGGCATGCTGATGACCGGCGTTACCGAAGCTTTCTCGGTGGAGCAGGTGGCCCGCATCATCGACACCAACGCTCTGTCCTGGCTGCGGGTCAACCGCGCGGCATTGCCGGTGATGCGGCGCCAGGGCCGTGGTGTACTGATGTATGTCGGCAGCACCACCTCGCGCCTGCACGAGCCCTTTATTGGCCCTTACGTGGCCAGCAAGGCTGCCGGTGATGCTTTGGCCGAAGCCATGGCGATGGAGGTCCGGCCCATGGGTATCGAGAGCATCATGCTGGTTCCGGGCGCGTTCACGCAGGGCACGGAGCATTTCGCAGATGCTCATGGTCCAGCCTATCCTGCCATCGTCCGGCAATACGGCCCCTTGGCTGAACGTCTGCAAACGCTCGGCGGCAAGCTAGACGCTATCGACGCAAAACTCGGCGGTGCACTGGATGTATCGGCCGTCGGCAGGGCGGCCGTGCATGCACTGGCCCATCCGCGCGGCAGCCGACCGTATCGCGTCACTGTGGATGGGCAGCAAAAGGGCACGGAGGCCATCGATCGCGTTTACCACGAGAAGCAAAGCGCATTTCTGCAGCAACTCGGCCTGGGAGATATGGTCCTGCCATGCGCATAGGCACCACTCCTAAACCAACTAAATTTACAAGAAGTTCGCCATGAGCCCACCCTCCACCCGCGCCGCCATCGTGACCGGTGCGTCACGCGGCATCGGCCGTGACATCGCCTTGCGGCTGGCGCAAGACGGCCATGCCGTGGCTGTCGGCTATGCGCACGACCCGGCAAAGGCACAGGAAGTGGTAACCGCCATCGTAAACGGCGGTGGTCGTGCCCTCGCCATTCAGGCCGACGTGTCCGCGCAGGACGATGTCGAACGCCTGTTCTCAACCGCTCAATCGGCCTTCGGCCGGCTGGATGCGGTGGTCTGCAGTGCCGGCGTCATGGGTATGGCAACGGTGCGAATGGAAAACGTCGCGGATTTCGACTCCATGATGGCGGTCAACGCCCGCGGCACCTTCCTGGTGCTGGCGAAGGCTGCGGAAACGCTGGCCGAAGGCGGACGCATCGTGGCGCTCTCAAGCAGCGTCATTGCCAAGGCCTCGCCCGGCTATGGTCCATACATCGCGTCGAAGGCTGCCGTGGAAGGCTTGGTCCATGTGCTGGCCAACGAGCTGCGCGGGCGCGGGATTACCGTCAATGCCGTGGCACCTGGACCGGTAGCCACCGAGTTGTTTTTTAAGGGCAAGACCGAAGAGCAGGTGGCGATGCTGTCCAAAATGGCGCCGCTGGAGCGGCTGGGTGAACCCACAGACATCGCAGGCGCTGTCTCGTTCCTTTTGGGTCCTGACGGCGGTTGGGTACATGGGCAGGTGCTGCGGGTAAACGGCGGATTCGCCTAAAGCCGCGCTCGTTCGCCCACTTCACCAATGTCTGCTTTGGACCGATTGCGTATGTCCAATGACAGCTGATCAACGACAGCAATCAGCCTTGAGCAGTCCTCAGTCCTCGGACCTCGGTTTGGCAGTGCTACAGGCTGCGTAGCCGTTCAACCAGCGCCTCGGCATTGGCCGCGGTCATACCTGTCTTGCCATCCACGAGGAACAAGGAGCGATTGAACGTACGGTACAGCCATGAGCGGTCGTCAATAGCCAACCATGGAAACGCAACGCGATCATTTGTACGTAGCCACCGTTGCATTCGAATTCCCGTTCGAAAGCCTGGAGCGGCTCAGGAACGCTCTCCAACTGGCTGAGTTTTGCTGTGACACCGACGATGCGATGGGCAACGTCACGGTAGAACCGGGCGCGTAGCTGTTCGAACGGAGCTTGAAGACGCCAGTACTGGTGATCACAACGTCCCAGTCGGAAGTACGGCGCAGCACTTGTTCGAAGACTGGCAGGCAGCAGAAATGCCGAGACTCCTGGCAGTGCTCCGGATGCAAGACGCCGTCCAAGCCCAAGAAACGCACCAAAAATGTATAGGGGGATATCTGCTGTAGGGAGCTCCTGACACAGTTGAGATTTCGCAGGTATTCCGCTAGCACTCGGAGATGGCGTCGGCGCGTTGCTACCCGAGTCCTGTAGTCCTGAGGTGGCTCTTTGGCGACACAAGTAGGCACCTCCAGCCTTTCCTGGAAGAAGTAATGCGTGCCCTCCACGTTGATTTGCGTGCTAGATCGCAATGTGTAATAGTAGAACAATGTTCGTATATCCCACATCTCAAGGAGAGCTAATTCGAGCCGCGCGCGGTACACGTACGCAGGCTGAATTTGCGAAGTTGCTAGGTTGCGACCGCTCTTGTCTCTCGCGCTATGAGAGGGAACAGCTCGGCGCTTCCCCCATGGTGATTAGTCGATGCTTAGACATAGTTGCGAAGTCGATGAGGAGCAGCGGGGAGACGCCTGGGCCATATGACCGTGCGCTTACGCAAGCGCGCAGTGTTGTTGCAGAACTGGAGAGGTTGGGGAACAAATGAATCTGCCGCTCTTGGCGCCTATGCCGCACGAGTTCGTGCTTGCCCACGCTGGGAGGATTGGATTCTTTTTCTGCGGTCGAATTTCCAAGAGCCAAAGGTTCCGGCTCATTGAGAGGGCCGCGGAGAAGCACTGCGAAGGCGCGGCTGCGTTCTCTTTGCTGGAGCAGGTGACCACGATCGCGGGAATGAACGCCTCAGACTACGCGAGGCGCCACAGCCTTTTGCCTGCGCTCAGAGTCGCAGAGCGGGATGCAGCGCCAGCCCTTCATGGATCTACTGTCAAGCCAGAGATCACAAAACTCGTCGGATCGAGACTGCACACAGACAGAGTGCACCTGTGCCCCAAGTGTGTAGCAGAAGATCTGTCGCACTGGGGTTATAGCTGGTTTCGACGTACCCACAATCTTGTAGGTGTTGAGGCCTGCCCCTTACACAGTGAGGCTTTGCACTGGGTGAACCATCCAGACCCGTTTTCACTTCTTCCGCAGCACTGGGTGAAGCTGGGCGAGATCAAGCGCGTTGAGTATGACGATGCTAGTGAAGCAGAACGCCAGTTTCAAACTCGCTTACAAGATATCTATGAGATCTTTCTCGAGCGAGAAAGACCATTCGGATTGACATCAATCGGTGGATTCTTGGCCAGGAGGTTGGAAGAACTCGATCAGAAGAACAGCCTTTCCGGGAAGAATCCCCTGCTTAGCGACTATGTTCTGAACTCTGCACCACGAGCGTGGCTTGGTCGCCATTTGCCAAAGCTTGGCAAGAATGAGCCTGGAAAGCGTCTTCCTGCACTTGATCGGCTTCACAGGTTCAAAGTTGTCCCAGGCTCGGGTTTCGCCTATGCCCTGGCACTTACGACGCTCTTCGATTCAGCGGAGGACGCGGCTCGATCAATTGCTATCCGAGTTGTCCGACATGGGCAGGATGATGAGAAATCCGCAATGAAATCTTAGTAATCGCCTTAGCTCAGAGATCTGATTTTCTGAAGGTCTGCGTAAATTGCGCAGGCAGCTTGGTGCTTTTGCGAGGCAAATTGGCTGCAGTAGGCGCAATGTAGCAATGATAGAAATCTCTCTGTGCCGTCATTGATCGGGGCAGAGCCTCGCCTAGGTGGCGTGGTTTTGAGAGATTCTTTGCGGAGAGATCGTAGCAACGGCTTTATCAGCTGTCGCAGCTGTACTACTATGTCACTGCGTCGTCGAGATGGTGAGCGGTCTGCATGTCCTTGTCATCGCGCAGGAGGACCGTGTGACAGCCACATGGCTGGAGCGACTTGTACTGCGTATCTGACTATGGCGTCAGAGGTGGGTGCTTCGCCCGATCACATCGAAGATTGCAGCGCGCGTGAGCGGCAGGCGATCCAGCCTATTCAGCTTCGCCTTCAATTCTGGGATTCGCTGATACAGATGGTGGAGTTTGATGCGCAGCACACGCTCTACCTCGACCAAGCTCAGCGCAGTAACGCAGACCAGATTGGCAAGTTCTCGATCTCGGGTATCCCAGTCGACGCGAGACTGAGGGCGTCGGACTGCCTTGGCCATATCGCCAGTCCTTTCGCTAAGCCAGTCGCGGTCGTTGCGGTAGAGCCAAGCGTATGTGGCTGGCTCAGCCATCCGTGCAGCCTTGACACCAGAGAACGGGTTTGTCGCGATGAATCGCTGCCAGGTACGTCGATAACGCAGTCGTGCGTTCTCGAACCCTGCAAGCCGCCAGGCCTCATGCAGACCCACTTCCGTTCTGAGCAATGTGGTGACGGTCTGGATGGAGACCTTGCTATAGGTGGCCGCGTCAGCCTTGGGCAATCCCTGGCGCAGCAGCTTGATAAGCTGCGTCCGATCATTGCCCTTAAGCGTCTTTGGGCGCCGAGGCGTGGCTAACCCGGCAGATGCAGCCCAGACCATGCCTGTTGTCGTGTCGATACCGGCCTCTCTTGAGGCTGCCGAGGTCGACAGACCGGTGGCCAGCACTTTGAAGAATTGCGCACGTCGCGGATCTACGGGACTCGGTGCCTCCGTCGCGTCTTTAGTGACCTCAAATGCCTTCGGCGCGGTCGCCTGATCAATGCATGCAAGCAACTGGTCGAGGTTGTCGAACAGCCACGCAGCAAGAGCCACACGTCTCAACGGATGGACGCCGGATCGCTCTGAAGCGATCTGCCGGGCGATTTCGGCGCAGGCTTCATCTGCTGATGACGGAAGGCCATCCATTTGCTCGAGGTTAAGCAGCGGCGCAAGGAATGCTACGTAGGCATCGCCTGCGGCGGCATGTTTTAGACGCTGCTTTGGACCTGTGAGAAAGCCTTTTTCAGCGAGCGCGGCCCGAAATGCTGCTCCCAGCATCGGTGTAGAGAGGCGTACGTCGGATCTGCCAACGAGATCAGCCACCATCCGCGCAAGCCGCACGGTGCTGTCGGCTATAGCGGTTGGCTCCGCTGCGTCAGTGAACTGGGAGGGCGAAGGCAATACCCAGTGAAACCTTGAGACACCCGTGGCCTTGAGGTTTGATGTCTCTAGCTTGCGCTCGTGGCGAAGACACACCCAGACCCCTGGCAACTGATGCTCGCGATGCCAGTACGGCGTGCTGTGCGCCTTCATGTCCTCGTCCATGCAATAGGGGCAGGCCTTGAGCGGGTGGTTTGCCCGAAACCTGCTCGTGAGGAGCCCGAGTTGGAACTTCAGCCTGCCTGAAGAATTCAGGGCGGCCGCATTGAGGGTTGCATTGACCTGGTTTGTGCTGGCGAACCGAAGGTACAGCGGCAGGACTGTTCGGTGCTCTACGATGTGCTCCACGCTACCGAGTGCGTTTCCAGAAACTGCTAGGAAGTGATTGAGCCGCGCAGGAAAGTCGTGGGCGCATCCCTGGTTCGGATGTCCAAAAAGCAATCGACATGTCGTTGATGCCAGTCGTTGTCCACTGGCGCGGTGATACCGGCTACACAGGCTGAATAGCGTTTCGTCGGGCAACCAGGACTGAGGTAGCCCTAGATCGATTGTGGCCAGCATCGTTCTCGCGCCGTCAGTTGGTTGGCAGGACTACGAAATCCTACGGATGTGTCTACCGGCCTGGGACGTTTTCCTGCGGCGTTCGATTGCGACAAGTTCCTGCGCACGCAGCGCTGCTTTGGAGGCCCTTTTGATCTGCCAAGCGCCGGTGGCAAGTAGGATGATCGAGTAACCCGACCACATCAGTACGTCAAGATGGTCCTTGCCTGGAAGCGGTGCGACGGAGACGCACACGCAGAACGCAGCCAGAGCCAGCATACTGATCCCAAAATGCCGCTGCCTGTTGGCGAGGGCCTGAGATGGTTCGTTCAGTGACTCGCCAACTTCTCCCGCGAGTCCCTCAAGGCGCTCACTCATCTCCCGTTTGCCCGCGTGATCTATCAACCAAGCGCCAAGGAACATCAGCACGATGGCCAGGACGCCGAGCGCTAGTCTCCAAAATGGTAACGATGTAGAAAGCGGAGATAGCGCTGTAATCGCAACCATGCACCCGCTAGCAAGGATAAGCAGCGTGGTACCGGCAAGACGCTGACGGCGACGCAGCCCTAGAGTGCGAGGATCTGGCTGATGCAGCAGCAGATCCTGCAGTGCCTCATCCAGCAATATGGCAGTTTCGCTCGCAACATCAGGGGGAGGAGGGCGATTCACAACTCAGGCCGCCATCTGCAGAGTTTCGTTCAGCAGGTGTGCGTCGATCTGCTCTCGTGACGCGAACTGCAGGTACAAGTGCTTGACGAGCAGTGCCTTCTTCTCGGGATGCAGCTTGACGCCCCGCATTCTTGCCCAGTCGTCTACTGATTCTGAAATCTTCATGGCCAAATCCCAGTTCAGCAATCGACCAGCCGCTGTCTTGCCTGGTTCGTCGGTAAGAACCTTGAGTACGTCAAAGCCAGCCGCACCGAGCTTCAAGAGTCGCTCTGCGCCGAGAGAGGTCTGGTCCGTTTCGATCATGCCGACGACTGATCTGCTGGTGCCGAGCACCGTGGCCACCGCTTCTTGGCTGAGCTTCAATCGTTTTCGCTCGGAAGCGAGACGAGAGCCAAACATTGTGAGTACTCCTTGAATGTACGGATGCTATCAAAATTTTGAGCACATGTCGCAATTTCGATCATATGCACAAAATTTTGACAAATGTTGGAATATGAGAGACGATTCGGCATGCCATCTCTCAGAACGCCGACCGAGGCCCGCGCCTGGCTGCTACGCCACGGTGTAACCATTACGGAGTGGGCCCATGTTCATGGGTTTAAACCGTCAGTCGTGGCCTCGCTCTTGGCCGGACGGTCGCAGGGTAACTGGGGGGAAGCGCATCAAGCGGCAATCGCGCTGGGGCTGAGATTGCCACCGGCGCCCGATGAGGAGCATCCGCTGGCTTCAGCCCAGTCGCAGGCTGCGCAGCTAAATCACGGAGGAGTTCCTTCATGACCTGACCCACAACCTCAACAATCGTGGGACAAAAGCACCACGCCCGGAGACCTCGCCAAAGGTCACCGGGCGTGTTTGGAATGTGCGAGCCAGTTCTTGACAAAGCGGCTTAGTTCGACTTTCCATCAAATCGCGTCTCCTGTCAATCCGTTTCGAGGAACCGGATTGCATCGCGTTGCTTGTCCCGAACTCAACCTTTCGGCTGCGGCCGATGCATGGTGACGTAGATGGAAAAGCACAGGCTTACTGAGTCCCGCTATCGAACGATCCTGAGGCGCCAACTGACACCGACCTTTGGGCCAGGTTATGAACCCTCGATCAAGGCATGCCGTGAAGAGGCGCCCGCTAAGAGCAGTCCCGCGACCGTATGGTCTGACCTATTGCAGCGAGACATACACACATTGTCGGAGCCCGAGCGATACGTCCTTGCGGTCCTGCTCTACTGCCCCTGGCTCGTGGACTTGCAGGAGCAGCGCATGTTGCCCAATGTTCCGGCTGCCCACCCGCTCGAAGGGCACCCACTTGCTGGCCCTATAGAACTGAAGCGGTTTCGAGGCACTTTGGCAGTAGCAGCCGATCTGCACCACATGCACTTTCATCCGGTCGTCCCGTGGACCACCGACGACAAGGAAAAGCGCGAGACACCCGGCTGCTGGATCGGCGATTTCCTCGTATTCCTGAAGGACGAGCGAGGAATCTACTGCGTCAACTTCAATGTCAAACAATCGCGGGGCGAATTCACCGTTCCAGCGGTGGGTGTGACAGTAAAGACCAACATGAGGCGCGCCACGGCAAGAGAGGCAGTAAGGCACGAAGTAGAAAAGCAGGTCTACGCAGAAGTTGGCATTCGGACCATTGAAGTGGCGGCCGATGAGCTCCCGAGCATCTTGGTTGCCAATCTGCGATGGGCACAGAGCTGGCAGCGGCGAAAACACGGCCTCTCGACTGCGCAGCAGCAAATCGTCCTTGACGCTCTCAACGATGGCCTAGATAGGTATGAGTCGGCGTTGGACGTGATGAACGGTGTGGAAGTCTCCCATGGCATTGACCTGTATCGGCAAAAAATTTTTCTAGCGCACGGTGTCATGGCTCGAAAGGTCCGCCTTGATCTATTTGAATGTCACTTCTTCATAGACAAGCCGATGCTCCCCGAGCAGCAGGATGTACTAAAAGTGTTTGCTGACTGGTTCAGGCGGCCGACATGAGCATCACTTCTGGAACTGTCATCCACGCGCCAAAGGGGTTCCATGAACTAGCAACCGGAGCAACTTACTTCTTTCTGCGTAGCAGTCCGCAAACGAAGATCGTCACGTTACTGGAGTTTGTAGAGCGCCCTGCAAAAGTAGTTGTCGGCGAAAGCAAGAACGATGAGGCCGGCGAAGATGGAATGAGGAAGAAAAGGCTGAGACGGACGGTCACTCGCTTGCCGTCGCCATTGCCTATTCCCATCTATCTGCCGCGCGACGTATGGGAGAGTGGCTTGCTACGGGGGATGGTCGTCGCTGGAGAGGCCAAGACAATGCCGCCCTGGCTTGATGCTCTCGAAGGCTTGGACTTGGCGGAAATCGACCTACACCGCACAGACGCCGCGAAGTTACATCGGGACAGGGTCGATGACAAGCTCTTTTGCATCTCGAAGCTGGTGGCTGAGGCGCCCGAGATTTTGGACCATGAGAACCTCGACAAATACATCAATGCGCATGCGCGCAGCTTGATGCCCGTCCAGAATGAGACGCGCGTCAGATTGTGGTTTTACGTGTACCTAGTCTTCGGTCGAAACAGGGACGCGCTTCACTATCCGATCCATCGCATTGGGCACTGGGACCGAATGGCGCCTGAGCATGCGCAAGACGAGAAACGAGGTGCTCCGGGCCGCAAAGGCGGCTACAACACCACAACGGAAATGCGGCAGATGATCATCGAGTCATATCCGCGTCGCGCAGGAATTGGTGTTAGCGACGATCAGGTCTACACGGACGCGATGACAAAGGACTTCGGGTGTAAGTCACGAATCGTGTGCCGAGGCCATGTAAAACAGTTTGAGTTGTATCACCCTGAAGGAAAGGCGTTTCCGCAGATTGGAGCGTACTTTTACCACGTCAATCAGCACTTCAGGCCACACCTAGTGCGTGAAACGCGGCTAGGAAAGAAACGAGCGCAGTCCAAGTTCAAACCCGCTCTCGGTAGTTTTACCGAATCGGCCTGGAATTTGATGCAACGTGTCGAAGCAGATGGGTATCGTGTTTTCGACTTACCCAAAGGCTACATTGAAGGCAGCGACCTTCCGGCGTTAGTTGTAGTCACTATACGAGATGTCGCCAGCGGAAAAAAGGTTGGCATCGGGTTCTCCCAGGGCAGCGAAACCGCTGCTGCTTACCGCATGGCGCAGTTCTGCGCCGCAATTGGTCTGGAAGCCTTCGGGGCACTTCTCGGTCTGAAAATCAAAGACAGAGCAAAGGGCGTTTCACCGCACATGGTCACCGATCGAGGACCTGGTGCGACGGCTGGAGGGCTCCCGCGTGATGCGGAACTGCTGCCCGTGGTTCGGCAGCTCACGCCGTCCCATTCGGGCAAGTCAAAGGCCATTGTGGAGACATCCAATCCAAAGACACCGTCCGACGACGAAGCTCCTTCATTTCGCCGATCCAACCAGACGACCGTAGCACTCGCACGGCGTGAGTTCGCCAACCTGCTGGCCTACAACGAATTGACGCAGGTCGCCAGCCGGGTAGATCCGGAGCTGGAGCATCGAGTAAGCCGCCTTAGCCCCAACGGGGTCTGGGACGCGATGGACTCGGTCGGGCGCAATGACGCCGTCCAGGTGAACTTCGAGTCTGCAGTCCGCGGCTACCTGGACCTTGTGCCAGCGAAACTGAAAGACGGCTACCTTGAGATAGCTGGACGCAGGTACTACTCAAAGTCGGAAGCTTTTATGGAAGCTCTTTCCACCGTGAAGGGCGGAGGCCGCCAGATAGATGTGAAAGTCTACGTCTTGAACTGCTGCATTCGGCATGTTTGGTTCGAATGGAAAGGCAGGCTCGTTCAGCTAGACGTTCGGTATCCGACGCCCGTTTCTAAGGAAGTGATGGATATGTCGCTCGAAGAAGCCGTCGAGTTCGACGCGCACATGCAAGGCCGCATCAAGGAGCACACTGAACATAAGCGCGGCGCAAGGGTCTTTTTCGAACAAGACTACAAGGAGCAGACCGGAGAAGAACTGGCGTCCGGAAGTCGCGTTGTCGGCCGACCCAAGCGTGGCGGTGCTGTAGCCCAACGGGAGGCCAAGGAGGCGAAAAATAGTGCTGTGGGGCGCAAGGTAGCGTGACCAAGATTGATCCATCAATCTGGGCTGGGCGGTACGAAGAAGCCCTCAAGCCTGGAGTTATCAAATCTCGAGGCGAGAGCCGAGGCAGACCTTTGCAGTCCCATATGACGTTGGACGTTGAAGCAGCATGTAAGGCAATTCGGGAAGGAATGGAAGAGGTAGTTCTGGTAACTGCTCAGGTGGAGGCAATCGCGAAAACCCTGATCCAAAGAGCAAGGGCTCATGCCGTGGATATCTACAAGGATCCACATGCTGTACTGAAATTTGCGTACCACGGAGCAACGATTGAGGACTTTGTTACGCCGATGTTCCTGACGGGACTGGCTGGGGTCGGAAAGTCACGCCTTCGAATCGTGCTCCGAAGGGTGCTTTCAGGACGCAGACTGGTTCAGATAGATGCGGCACATCCTGCTGTGCCCCTGATCGATTTCGTCGACGGCAATATCGGTAGGAAGACCGGCCCCTCTGCCGTCGTGAAGAGCTTGATTGAAGAAGTCTTGGGCATCGGTGACATGGACGGTAAGGGCGGGGCGGTTAAAGAGTGCGCCCGCGTCATCCGCCTCAGCGGTGCGTGTCTCCTCGGTGCGGATGAAACGCAGTTTATGGCGCAATCAGCGTCTGCCGCAACACTGATAACTCGCACCTTGCTGAGTCTCGCGGACCTCCAGGTTCCTTGGTTCGTGATCGGAAATTACTCTTTGGGGTGGAAGCTGTGTGAACGCGATCCCGAGGCGACGCAACGTCTTATCCATGACCCTGTGATCATGATGCCCGATCCGCCCGATTCCTTAGATTGGGTAAATCTTTTGGCGGAGTACCAGGTCGTGTTAGCGGAGGTGCTGGACTTTGAGTTGTTGACCTATCAAGTTGAACTCTGGAATCTCAGCGCTGGCCTAAAGCGCGAGCTCGTCAGCCTCCTCGTGACCAGCTACCGTATATCTCGGCATGGGGGAGACTCGCAGATTTCCTGGTCACACGTGCGCCGAGCTTTCGCCTCTGCATCTTTTAGTGTTGCGCGTGCCGACATAAACGCCTTGATTTCAAATGCTGGGCAGGGAGGCAAGCTCAAGCGAGGTTTACGGTGCCCATTCGATGGTCCCGAGATCCAGGCCGCCATCAGCACGTATTCAGAAAAGCTCCGCGAGGCACGTGCTGAGAAGGTGGCAATCGCCACTGTGAAAGCGTCTATGAACCGACAAGAACGAGAGGCTATCGAGAACATTGAGAATGCCGCCGAGCCCTCGCGAGCATCGCCAGCGCAAGTCATCAAGATGCCAAAGAGGCGTAAACCTCGCACGCTCGAGGGCATGCAGGAGGCGGCTCAAGATTTCTTGGCGTCGCTGGCAAAAGATCCGTCTGCAAAGACCTAGTCTCACATATCCTGAGCACTTTGCTGGGCAGCCTAGGAGTCCTTCTCGAAAGGCCTGCTCAGTCGCTTCGTGTGGCTATCGCCGACAGGCGGCAACTGGCATCGGGCAGTCCTGTGTAGGGGCGGGCTCGGAGCCGCTAGCGTTCTTCAGATCGGGAAAAATTTGGCGCTGTGGTCAGTCTTGAATTTGTACTGAGCAGCTTCGCGTGCGCGGCGTCTCGGATCTGTCTTGAACTTCCGACGGACTATATTTGCGATGACGCGAGGTCTTCCTTCTGTTTGGGAATCTCCGACGAACTTTCGCGCAATGCGCAAGCGTCGAAAAATCAATAGCTTATGAGCGATGATCTCGACGCACTTTATTTATCGGAGTCATTTTGATCGTAAAAATAAAACCTGTGACCGGTACATAGAACCTGTAAGGGTTCAGTGCACCCTGTACCGTTGGGTTCCAAGCGCCTCAGTTGAGGCGCTTTTTTGTCAAATCACCAAGCTATGGGAGAGTTGGATGGGCTGCTTCAGGCTGAGAGCAGCCGCTCGTCCCACCATTGACAACTGTCCGCTCGTAGCGAGAGCGGACATTCATCGTCAAGCCAGCACCGCGTTTCTAGATGATGATCTGACACCGTCGGCGCGGGTTAACCATAGACAACGTCGCTCGAAAGGCGCATCGTCCTTGATCCCTCAACTCAGTGGGAGACCATCATGGAATCCAGTACTGACGCTGTACGCCGTGAGCCCTGGAATAAGGGCAAGATCGTTGGTCAGAAAGCTCCGTTTAAGCCCAAAGATATCTGGGCACTACGAGTGAGGCTGCAGATGGAGAATCGCGTGCGGGAATTGGCGCTGTTCAATCTCGGCATCGACAGCAAGCTGCGGGGATGTGACTTGGTGGCCCTTAGGGTCCGCGATGTCTGCCATGGCGATAAGGTCGCTTCGCGAGCGCTGGTCATGCAACACAAGACCCAGCGCCCAGTTCAATTCGAAATCACAGCAGTCACCCGTGAAGCGCTGCAAAAATGGATTGAGCTTGCTGGACTAAGGTCAGAAGATTTCCTGTTTCCCAGCCGACTGCACAAGTCTCCTCATCTGGGAACTCGCCAGTACGCGCGAATTCTCGGGCACTGGGTGGACCAGCTTGGTCTCGACCCGACAGAGTATGGAACCCACTCAATTCGGCGCACGAAAGCGACGCTCATCTACCGACGAACAAAGAACCTTCGGGCGGTGCAGCTATTGCTCGGGCACTCAAAACTCGAGTCAACTGTCCGCTATCTAGGAATTGAAGTGGATGACGCCCTGGAGCTGTCCGAGCAGACAGAGATATGAGGCATCGGGTACCACTTAAGTCGGAAATTGCAGGAGGGAGGGCCACCCCGAAGCTTTGGAGTGTGGATAGGCGTACATGGGCAAAATACCCGCATCAACGACCCGCTCTCAGAAATCCAAAGTGATCAGCACCGCATCCGTCTCAAAGAAATCGCGTCTTCGCGGGGCTATGTATGGTCTGCTCATCGGCGACGCGTTGGGAGTGCCTTACGAATTCTCCTCTGCGATAGATTTGCCTGAGACCTGTTTGATTGAAATGGCACCGCCGCCCTGGTTTCACCGTGCTCATGCTGGCGTACCAGCAGGAACGTGGAGCGACGATGGGGCTCAAGCTCTTCATCTCCTGAAGGTTCTTCTCGATGGGGAGACTGGCCTTGAAGAACGATTTGCTGCAGGGCTGCAGGCTTGGTATTCGGCAGGTGAACTGACTCCCGATGGCCAAGTGTTCGATATTGGTATCCAGACTCAGGAGGCCTTGGCCAGGCTAGCGCGAGGCGTTCCTCCAAGCCAGAGCGGCCCCTATGAAGAGCGTAACAACGGGAACGGGTCGCTCATGAGGGTGCATCCCGCGGCCCTGGTCCCCGCAGCGGACGACCGTGTTCTCGTAGATCGCGCGCGACGCCAAAGTCTTCCCACTCATGGGCACACAAGATCTCTGCTCGCCTGCTCCCTAGCAACGATCACATCTGCGCGGTTACTCGCAGGTCTGCCGTTCGTGGAAGCGCTTGACCAAGCTCAGGAGTATCTTGAAACAACGACGGTAGACGCGGAACGAAACGAGCTTCGGATCGTATTGGATGGTCGGCTAGACGCGCCAAATGGGAGCGGATACGTAGTGGACTGCCTGTGGTCGTCAGTAGCAGCGGTTCTGCGCACTCGCAACTTTGAGGACTGCGTCCGGTGCGCGATCAGCTTCGGCAATGACACTGACACCACGGCTTGTGTTGCGGGCGGTTGGGCTGGGCTGATCTATGGCGAGCAAGCAATTCCGCTGCGATGGCGCGAGCAGTTGCATGGCAAGCAGCTCGTGGAGCCAATGCTCGAGCGTCTAGTTGCGGCCTGGGACTGATTTCGGTCAGAAGCTGCCATTGGTGGCAGATAAATGCGGACGCTCAACTTTTGAAGATGAGGCAGGACCCTGTTCGCACTGACGTGCCCACATGGCTGACCTTTTAGGATGCGCCTCGCTTCCGTGAAGATAAATAGATCCACCCAAGGAGGCCGCCAATGCCGACGGTTTGGCCTAAAGCGAGGACTCCGAAGGCTAGATACGAGGTGAGCGAGAGATGACCGTGAGCTTCCTGCAGGCCTGGAAGAACTGCCGCCGCGAAGGTTAGTGCTGGCTCGTGCAACATAACCCAAACAGAGACCCATGATCTTGCTTGCGAATCGGTTATCTGTCCGATAGAAATCAAGCCGACCAATACAAGCAGGTCGACTATGACCGCTGATACTGCCCACAGTCGTACGCGGCGGCGCACAGAGTTGTTGTTAGCGGCTCCCATACGCTCCAACGAAATTTAGCCTGCCGAACCTGCGGGACAGTCTGAACTGTGCGCGATGAACTTTGCACTCATTTCCCCTGAAAATGGCTTGCGACCTAGGCTTGCAAGCAGATATAGGATCATGGCCCGCTTTAGAGAGCGAGACGCATTGAAAGCTATGGCCCCTACCGCCCCTCCTGCGGGGCCGAATTCGGCCAGGAGCGGAAGTTCGTGCCAGCCCGCTGAAGGCCGTTTGGCGGCACGCGTATGAGTGCTGTATCGCTTCGCAGAGACATCATGAAACTTCTCAGCTTCGACCTTTCTAGAGATACGCCGACGCCGATTGCCTCTCCAAATCTCGCGGACCTTCATCGGCTGTGGGACAGCCACGAAAGGTTCCACTTGAACATGGGCAAATCCTACGCGGCAACTTGGCCGGTGATTCGGGTAGATATCGAAGACGACCGTGAGCGGCCGCGAGGCCTCACTGACTTCATGTCCACAGTCCAATTCCGGATTGCCTCCGCCCGGCTCGTGAACGTATTCAGGGAGTTTCAATGCGAGTGCGAGTACCTGCCCCTTCAAGTACGCTATGGCTCGGAACGGCTGGTAGGGCGCTACTTTGCGCTCAATGTCCAGAGAATTTTGAAGAGTGCCGTCGACCGCGAGCGCTCAGTCATCGGGTTCTACGACGAGGAATTCGGTATGGCAGAGGACATTGAAGATCTTGTGCTCAAGGAGGGCGCTATTGGTGACGCGCCGCTTGCCTATTTGGCCGAGATTGAACGCTTTGCTGTCAGTGATGAACTCGCCGACGTGCTCATGAACACCGGAATGGTCGGGCTTCAGACTATCGATCCCGAGTTGTTTCCGACGCGCATAGGTGAGTGATTTCGCGCTCTAAGACTGGCGGCGAACGCCCGCTTTGGAGCGCATCAAATGTCTCTTCAGGGCCCGTTGCTGCCCTTCGTCGAGCGTAGTTGAACGTCGATAGTGCAGCGCTTGCCGTCGGTCGTGCACGGGAGCTGGGTTCACAGTGCATTGCGCGAAGCTGTCATCGGCTCACCCATCAGCACGGCGGCATCAATGACAGGTATCAAGGTGGCTGCAGTCATCCGTAAGCGCGCGGCCATCCCATGGCTCGCGTTGGTCGGCCTCAGCGCCAGTTCGCCAAATCTATCGCGGCCTGCAATGCTGAACTTGGCCCCTCAAGAACCCGAAGGCATCAACTCATTGAGCAGTCGCTTGTCCGCCGCGTAGCAGTTGCACGCTGCTTGCTGCAGACCCAGCCGATCGAGCACAGTGAGCTCACCGCGGTGATATTCAATCAGTCCACGCCGCTGGAATTCGCTGGCTGCCCCGCTCACTCCCACGCGCCGTACGCCCAGCATCTGCGCGATGAAGTCCTGGGTCACATGAAACCGGTCGGCGTGGGAGCGATCCTGGCTCATGAGCAACCAGCGCGCCAGCCGCTCGCTTATCGTGTGAAAGCGCTGGCAGGCTGTGGCAAGTGATTGCTGATGCAGGCGGACCATCAAAGAGCCTTGCACCAGTTCTCGCAGCTCGGGCATGGTGGCTATGGTCTTGCGCAACACATGCGCTTCCAGGCGCCAGCAATTGCCAGCGCCTTGCACCACGGCTCTCCAGGGCGTCTTGGCCACTCCGAGCACCAATTCCGCCCCTAGCATGGACTCGGGTCCGATCATGCCCACCGCCAACGGCGGGTGCGTCTCGATGTCAATCACCAGCGCAATGAAGCCGGAACGTGGAAAGTACGCGTGGCTCAGTGGCGCCCCATGCTCGATCAGGTCGGACAATGCCACCAGCTCGAACCGGGTACACAGCGCAAGAAAACGCTTGCGCAACGCTTTCGGAAGACGCTCAATGAGGTGGTTCTCTGCGTTGTCCATGGGAAGCCCTGGTACACGAGAAAACCCCTCTCGGAGCGAACCCGCAAGGTTCGCAAGACAGGATGTCTTGCATTCCCTTGTCGACTGTAGACCTGTTCGATTGACTGTTCTGTCTGGAACCGAACAAATACTCAAATCAAACACACTGGTAGCTTTGAGGGAGGGCGCAGTTCCAAGGCTTTGCGTATGAGACCTCTGACGGTGAAACTCACCGTCGGCCAAATCTAAAGTGAGATGGCCTGGATTCGCTGCTAGCGGTGTGGCAGCAGCTCACCGATCTGACTGGCGCGCTGCATGGGCAGGCGTGCCATCACGTCGCGCAGGTAGACATACGGGTCGTGCCCGTTCATGCGCGCTGACTGGATCAGGCTCATCGCCGCTGCCGCCCGCTGGCCCGCGCGCAAGCTGCCAGCGAACAGCCAGTTGCTTCTGCCAATGGCGATGGGCCTGATCTGGTTCTCGGTCCAATTGTTGTCAACCGAATTGCCCATCATCTGCAAAGCGGATGAGCGCTATCCAACGCTTGAGGCTGTAGTCCAGCGCCTTCGCTGTGGCCGATCCGTCGGGCACCTTGCGCCGCTGCAGCGACATCCGTTCGTGAAGGGCGTCCAGGAGTGGCTTTGTTCTCTCCCGCCGGACTGCGAGACGCTGCTCGGCGTTCAGCTCCTTGACCTCCTGCTCGATCTCATAAATGCGGGCCATCTGCTCCAGCGCACTCAGGGCGATCTGGCTTTGGTTGTCCGCGCCGACGGAGATTTAATCCAATCAACATCAAGCATGGTCTGTGGCCATGTAGCGCTGCATGGCATCGATCACCAGCGCGGGGTGACTCATGTGAGCAGCGTGACCCGCCACGTCCATGACTTCCAAGATGCTGCCCTTCAGTTGCTGGTTCAGATACTCACCCACCGCAAGCGGAACCAGGCTGTCTTCCTGGTGCTGAAGAATGAGGCAGGGGCGAGACACCTGGGGCAGGTCAGCCCGGTTATCAGCAAAAAAGGTGGTTTGCGCAAATACGCGCATCGCGACCGGGTTCGTGGAGCAAAAACTGTCGTAAAACTCACCAGCCAACGCTTCGCCCTGCGCGGCACCCGCCACCACGGACGATAGGTGATTGGCCCAGCCGATGTAGTCCTGATCCATCAGCGACAACAGGCCTTGGAGGTCGGCACGCTCGAAGCCTCCGGCATATTCGGGCGGATAGTTCAAGAAACAGGGCGTGGGCCCCACCAATATCAAGCGATCAAACAAGTCAGGGCGTGATATCGAAGCCAACAGTCCGACGTTGCAACTGGCCGAGCGGCCCACGAATGTGACGCCGCTCTGCAGCCCTTGCGCTTCGCACACGTCCAGAACATCTTGCGCGTAGCCGGCCAAGCTGCTGTAGCGAACTGCGCTAAAGGCCGATAGCTGCGACTTGCCGCTTCCAACATAGTCAAACAAGATTTGGCGATGTGTGCCAGCGAAAGCGGGCGTGATGCGGCTCCATACGGATTGGCTACAGCCAAGCCCGTGGGCAAACAAAATCGCTGGCCCGCTGTTTCCCAAGGATTTGACGTTGTTGCGTTTGTTGACGTTCATGGTCTTAAGCTGAAAACAGGGTGGTGAACCTTACCGCGGGGTGGTCAAGACTTTAAGCGTTCTGCCACAGGCCATTGATTCAGGACTTTTCGCGGCATAGCGGCGCCCCGCGTTCACCACAAACCGCCACGAACGCAGACATGTCTCATCTCCGTCATTCTTCTGGTAGTCGATGGGCTTCACTCACTTCAGCCTCTTCCGGCTGGCGGGGGGGCAGATCAACTCGGCACCTTGAGCGGCACGTCGATGTTGAATGGCCGGTGCTGAAGGTGCAGCGGACGCTCGCCTCGCAGGATGGCGAATGTCAGGTTCCGGCGGCGGCTGCCATCGGTCTGCAAAACCTGAGTGGCTGCAGTCAGTCTTGGGACCGCCTACCAGAGTGCCGCTTGGCAGCGGTTGCTGCCGTTCGAGTTTTCAACGTGAATGCCCTTGGCGTGCCGGATTGCGATCACTCCTATTCATGCATCGTGGTAATGCGCAGAGACAGGTTTCAGGCGCGCAGTTGACATTGCTAGAGAGTTGACAACAGCGTGCAGAGATCTGCAAGCTCGACGAGCAAGACTGCAGCAGCATCAAGCATGGTGCGATCAATCACCTGGGCGTGTCGCCAGCGTTGATGGCTTACCGCGAGCACAAGGCCATGCTGGGCAAGACTTAGGCCGGCGAGAAGTTCCCGGCGGTTGTGATGATGGGGGCTGGCTGGATGGTGGTCCCCGACATCAAACCAGGCAAGTGATGGTGAGTGGCTGACCCGCCCTGGGTCAGCCACTCAGTCGGGATCGCTGTTTGCAGGTGATCCCGTCCTTTTTGTCAGTTGGCGCAGCAGCGCTGTGGCCAACCAGCCATCACTTTGATCCACCCGAAGCCTTGGCCACGTAGGCCGCCAGGGCGGCAATTTGCGCATCACTGAGTTTGCCGTTGTAGGACGGCATCTGCCCAATGCCGTTGCGCAGCGCGGTGGCCACGCGCTTGGCATCGGGCTTGAGCTCGTCCAGGCTGGGGCCCACGGCGCCTTCGGCTCCCGCGTCCTTGAGCGCATGGCACAGGGCGCAGGCAGGCACCGCGCCTTGGCCGAACAACACCTTGCCTTGTTGAAGTTGCGCGGCATCGTCGGCGGCGTGCACGGGCAGCACTGTGAATGCCAACGACCACAGGGCAGCGACCAACGCGTGTTTTTGGATTGTGCGCTTCATGCCACGCTCACTTTCACGGCGTGGTCGGCCCAGCTGGTGTTGTTGTAGCCGCCCGCGTTTTCCATGCGTTGTTCGGGCTGCACGTTGCCTGCGGTGTCGGTGGCTCGGCTCGCCAGGGTGAACTGGCCCGCCGGCAGGCGCGCCGCAAAAACAAACTGCCGCCACGCAAAGCGGCCGAGGTCGGGCCCCACCATGCGCGCGAGCTGCCAGGTTTTTCCGCCGTCCAGAGAAACCTCGACCTTGGCCACCGCGTTCATGCCGCCAAACGCCACGCCATGGATCTGTGTGTCACCCGCTTTAAGCGGGGCGCCGTCCGTGCCGGGACCGTTGATCCACGACTTCACCGTCATTTCCTGCACCGATGGCTGCGACGGGTCGCCCTTCGCGCCGGGCGGTGAAATGCGGTAGCCGTGCGACATGATGCGTGCGTCGGTCTCCTGAGCGGTGAAGGCCAGGCGTTTGACGTACTTGATGTTGTTCACGCCCGTGTAACCCGGCACGATCAAGCGCAGTGGGCCGCCGTGGGCCAGCGAAATCGGCACACCGTTCATTTCCCAGGCCAGCAGGGCATCGGCGAGTGCGGCAGCAGGCACCGAGCGTTCCACGATCACGCTCTTGGGGTCCAGTCCATCGGGGAGTTTTTCGCCGCCTGTGCCGGTGAGGTAGGCCATGCCGGCCTCCACGCCGCCCAGGGCATCCACCACCCAGCGCACCGGCACACCGCTCCACACCACACAGCCTGCTGCGCCCACTTGCCAAGGCGTTCCACTGGGCTTGTTGGGGAAGTAGCCGCGTCCGTTGCCAGAGCATTGCAACACCATCGCCGTGGTCTCGATGCCCATGCGCTTGAGGTCGCCCAGCGTGAGTTTGCGCGGGTTCTTCACCCCCTCGATGTTGATCTCCCAGGCATCGCGGTTGCCCAGGATCGAGGCGTCGGGCGCGGGCAGATTGTTGCGGATGTAGAGCTGCTCGGACGGCGTGATTACGCTGGTGCCGAACACACTGCGCTTGGTCTCAATGGTGGTGCTGCTGTGCACGATCAGGCTGGCCGGGTCCTTCCAGCCCACGTACGCTGGCAGAGGCTTGGCAGCACCGGCCACGGCGACGGGCGCGGTCTCACCAGCAGCGGCTGCGGTGCGGCCAAAGCTGGCCAGACCAACGGCAGCCAAAGCAGCGCCGCTGCCGGCCAGCAGGTGGCGCCGGGGGAGCGAGGTGGGTTGTTGGTTCATTTCTGGGGTCTCCGGTGGTTGGGCGTCGTGCGCCGGTTGGGGTGAAAGGGGTGAGCGGTTGATTCGTTGACAGGGACGCGGTGCCTCAGCCTGGCCCGGACACGGGAGGTGCCTGCAGTGCCGTCTGCGCGACCGCCAGTGCCTTCTTTTTCTGGGCCACCAGCAACAAGGGCTTGCCCTCGCGCGAGCGGATCACCTTCCAGTGCACGTTGCTCCACCAGCCGCTGGCCTCGCGCAGGTCCACAGGCTGGTCAAAGGCATACACCGTCACCATGCCGCCCTTCTCGAAGAACGTGGTGAGGTGGTAAGCGAGGTGACCTTCGATATCGCATGGCCGCATGAGTTGGGGAAACCCGGGCACCACGTTGGCGTCCCGCATGCCCAGGTGCATGAGCAACTGGCGCTGCTCCATGAAACTGCCCCGCAAGCTGCGCTCGTGGTATTCGTGGTCGATCGCGTCGCGCACCATCGCTGGCGGTCGCACGGCGAGCACCCCGCCGCTGGTGCCACCGGCCAGCAAAAGCGCCGCCAGAAAACGCTGCAAGCCGCGTCGCGCCAGCAGCGGCTGCGGCTTTCGGTACAGGTGTGCCGGTGCGTCGCTGGCCTCGAAGGCGATCGCCAACTCGGCGCGCGCGCGCAAATCGAATTCGCTGTCGGGCAGGAAAGGCGCGTCGGTATCGGGGCTCATGTCTTGGTCCTGCGAAACGGGGTAACGTTGACATCGGCCTTGGGTGTCGCAGGTACCCCCATGGCCAGCTTCAAAGCGTCGCGCGCACGGGCTAGGCGCGACAACACCGTGCCGGGCGCGATCTCCAGCGCCTCGGCCATCTGGGCGGTGGGCATGTCGTCGAAATAAAACAGCACCAGCACCTCGCGGTGGATGGGCGCCAGGCGCGCGAGCGCCTTGACGACATCGAGTTTGTCGTCCAGCCCCGCGTCGGGCGCCGCTTGCTCGGGCTGCTCTTCATCGTCCAGCGACTGCATGCTGGGTGCGGCCTGGCGAAAGGCGGCGCGGCGCATGATCTGAAAGAGCCAAGCCCGTGCCAGCGCAGCGTCGCGCAGTTGCTCCCGGTGCTTCCAGGCGTTGGCAAAACAGTCTTGCACCACGTCTTCGGCAATGGCGCGCGAACCAGTGAGCGCCCACGCACTGCGCAGCAAAAAACGGTAGTGCTCACGCACCCATTGGTTATAGCGGGACTCGGCAGACTGGAACAGCATGGTGATCAAGAGCGCTGCGTGGCTTGGTTCATTCCGTGGCGCTCATCGGTACTTTCCCTAGGGCTGTCGATCAAGGCCCCCGCGTCCCACCCAGCGACGGAAATTCCGCTTCCGCACCTTTGGCTGTGCGCTGCTGCAGGGTGTGCAGTCGGCGTTGCATGCTCTGGATCTCCACCGTCTGCCCGGCAATGATTTCCTCGGCCAACTGCCGGGTGACAGGATCGCGCCCATGCTGCAACACCAGCCGCGCCATGTCCACAGCGCCGGCGTGGTGCGGAATCATCATCGCCAGAAAGTCCTGGTCGGCCTGGCCTGCGTAGCCCGGGCTGTGCATGGCCTGCATCATGCGGGCCATCGATTCGTCCATATCCCGCTGGAATGCGCTGGTGTGCGCGGCGCTGGCGCCGTGGCTGGTGTGCGCGCCGCTCATGCCGTCTGGCCCTTCTCGCCCACACGCACGTAGACGAGGTTGATGCTCTTTTTGTTGCGCAGCGCGCCAGAGGGCAGCGTCAGATTGCCCAGGGGGATCTGCGCAATGAAGGTCGGGCGCAGCGGGTCGCTCACATCAAATGCACTGCACACGGTCTGGCCCGCGTTGGGCGTGCCGGGCAGCTCGTCCTGTTCGTGGGCCACATACAGCAGCGTGTTCTCGGGGTTGGTCCACAACCCGTGCGACTCGCGGCCACGGCTGGAGAAGGTGCCCACCACCTTGCGCTGTCCGCCCGGAGCGCTGCGGTCGATGATGGCGATCGGGCTCGACGCCACGCCGCCGGGGCCACCATCGTCGATGCGCGCCAGGCTGGCATAGACCACGCTGCCGCGCGCATTGCGCACGAACTCAACGTGGTTGGGCCGAGCGCCCATGCCGAGTGGCACGGTGTCGATCAGGTCGAAGCCACCCTGCGTCGAGCGGCAAGACACCGCATCAGCCAGCTTGTGCGAGAACCACACCTCGGCACCGTCGGGTGTGGTCTTCATGAAGGGCGTGAAGCCGGGTTTGTCCTGTGCGCTGATGTCCAGCGTGGTCAGCCGCTGCGGTTGGCTGTGGCCATCCGCGCCGGGGTTGACGCGGAACACGTCGATCTTCGACACCTTCTGGCTGGCCACAAAGGCCAACGTACCCTCACGGTTGAACCACACCTGCGCCGGGCCGCTCAGTGTGGGCAGGTATTGGCGAACCGCGCTGGAGCCCGGGCTGTCGGCCCCCTTGAGCTGGCGAACGGCACGATCGACGCCGACGATGGCAATGCGGTCTTCACCGCGCAGCGTGACCCACAGCTCGCGGCCGTTGCGCGTGAAAGTGGGCTCGTGCGGTTCGCGGCCCAGCAGCAGGCCACTACTCAGGCGCTCGGGGTTGGTGGTGGGCCCAGACGCAGGGTTGGGTGTGTTGCCGATGACGCGGCGCTGCTCGGCGTCGATCAGATAAATGTTGCTGGAGCCGCGCCCGCTGGTGGCCAGCAGCCGGCCGTCGGGCGACGGCACCGCGCCGTGGGCGTCGATGCAGCCGTGGTACAGCGGCTTGTGGATCATCGCCGCGTGTGTCGGCGCCACGCCGGCGGTGACGTAGCGAAATGGAGGCCGCGGGTCTTCGTCGAAGCTGGTCAGGTTGATCGTGCTCTCGACGGTGTTCGTCTTCGGATCGATGACGACCAGCGTGTTGGAGTCTTCATTGGTGATGAAGACGCGGTCGCGCGGGTCGATGCCGGTGGCTGCGGCTCCCGCTGAAGCGCCGGACGGGGCCTGGGCATGTGCTGCGGGCAGCGCGCTGGCTGCCGCGGCGGCCAGGGTGTACTTGAGAATGTCGCGGCGTTGGGTGGTCATGTGTGCTTTCTGAGTTGGTGTGGAGAGTGATCGCTTGGGTCGTTAGCCGGCAGCCGCCGATGAACCACTGCCCAGCGCTTGCTTCAGGTCAAGAGCGCGGCTCAGGCCGTTTCATTCCCTGGCGCGAGCCGACAGCGCGTCGCGCCGACGCCGCCCTGGCCTTCAGCGCGGGGTGCCAAGTTGCCGATAGACCTCGGCCGACACCTGCGCCAGCACGCTGCGGTCGGCGTCGGACGACAGGGCGTAGCCGAAGGGACCGTCGACCCAGTAGAAGACATTGACCGCACCTTCGCGTGCGAAGCGGAAGGCCGTGTCTGTGTTCTTCACGCCGGCCTGCAGTGCCTTGTCCGGCCCCGCGGCACTGCCCACGTCGGCGACATCGTTGGACACGTACAGCGTCAGTTTGCTGCCGAGCTCGTTGCGGTACATGAACTGCGCAACCGGCCCCTGGCCACCCGGCAACAGGCGCCCGCCTTCCAGCGTGTAGCCCTGGGCCTGCAGGTGCGGCGGCTTCATCGGCGCGCCCATGCGCTTGGACAGCCATGCCACCAACTGGTCCTCGTGCGCCGCGTCCACCTCGACCGGGCGGCGCGCGTCGGGACTGTATACCGCGTGAGCCACCGCCGCGCGCTGCGCGAAGCCGCCCGCTGACGCCAGCGTCAGGCCGCGCTCGGCGGGTGCCGCGGCGGCCATGCGGCCGGCATCGTCGCCCCCCGCGGGCAGGCCGCCCCGCAAGCCCCAGCCAGTCGCGCCGCTGATGACGGCGATGGCGATCCCAGCGGCCAGGCGCTGGAGGTACCAAGGCGTCTGCGGCACGGCGCGCGGGCGCGCCGATTTCAGCAGGCGCTGCGGCGGCTGTTCATCCAGCACGGGATCGAGCAAGGCGTGCAGTTTGCGCTTCTGCGCCCGGTAGGCCTCCAGGCGCTGCGCGTCTTCAGGGCGTGCGGCCAGATAAGCGGCGATCTCGACCTGGCGCTCAGCGGGCAGGCGGCCATCAACGAACGCATGCAGGTCGGCCTCGGTGACCGGGGGAATGGACGGTGGCGGACGGTCGGTATTCATGGGTTGCTTCGCAACATATTCATTTGACGACTTTCAGCCGCACCGGTTCTGCGCGGCCTTCCATCAGGCCGCGCAGGCGCTCACGGCCTCGCGACAGGCGCGACATCACGGTGCCGATGGGGATACCCAGGGCCTGCGCCACATCGGCATAGGCCATGTCTTCCAGCGTCACCAGAAGAAGCACTTCCTTCTGCTCGACGGGCAGCAAGTCCAGTGCAGCCTGCAGATCCAGTACAGCCAGCCTGTCGGTTTGTGTCGGCGCCACCGGCACTTCGGGCGTGTCGTCGTCCATGGTCACGGTGTGCAGCCTGGGACGGCGCACGCCATCGACGTGCAGGTTGTGCATGATGCTGAAGAGCCAGGCGCGCATGTCGGCCACGCCGCCCCACAGGTTCGACTTGGCCCAGGCCCGCTCCAGCGTGTCCTGCACCAGATCGTCGGCGTCGTCACGGTTGTTCACCAGCGCGCGCGAATAGCGGCGCAGGCGCGGCACCCAGCTCAGCAGGCTTGCGTCGTCTTGCATCGGGGGGTCGTGGCCTGAGGGACTGGACGGAAGTCGACAGCAAATGTCATTCCTTGATGATGTGCCAGACGTCTTTGAAGTTGTCGCCGGCGCGGTCGCCGGGCTTCTGGTCGGCCTGGTAGGTGTAGACCGGCTTGCCCTTGTAGGCCCACTGGCGCGCACCGTCGTCGCGCATGACGATCGTGTATGCACCGGCGGGTTGGTCGCTGGCGGCGGCCATCGCGGGCGGCCACAGCGCGGCGCAGCCGCCGTTGCAGGTGCTCTTGCCGCTGCCTGCCACGTCCTTGTCGAAGGTGTAGAGCGTCATGCCCTTGGCGTCGACCAGCGCGCCGTTGGCGAGCTTGGCCGGCGCGTCGGCAGCCATAGCGCCGGTGAGTGGTGCCGCGAAGGAAGCCGCTGTGATCAGCAGCGCGGCCAGAGTCGAAAGGTGCTTCATGGGGTTGTCCTTTAGGGTCTGGTGGAGAGTAGCCACGCTGCGTGCCGTTCAGTAAGCCGCAGCCACCGCCAGCTTGGGGTCGATCTGCCAGGTTTCACTGACGATCTTGCCTTCACGGAACGTCAGCACGTAGCGCACCTTGATGGGCATCTTGCCTTCGAAGACGACGTTGGCCGAGACGGTGGCGCCCTTGGGGTTGGCCGATTCTTCAATCTGGCCGACTGTGAGCTTCAGTGGGCCGACGGCCTTGCCGAACTTCTCCCAGGTGCCGCGAATGGCATCGGTGGTGGCATAGGTGCCGTCGAGTGGGCCGCCTACCCAGTTCAGCTGGGCCTGGTCGGCATAGGCACGCATGACGATCTGGGTGTCGCCCGAGGCGATGGCCTGGAAGTGCGTGCGGGCGTCGTCGCTGGGGGCGGCGAAGGCGCTGCCGGAGGCGAGCGTCAGGGCGGTGGCGGCGAAAGCGAAAGTCTTGAACATTGTGGGCTCCGATGAAGGGTTGGTGTGAAGTGAAGGGGGGTGAGTGCTGGACGAAGGGTCCGATAGGTCCCGACAAAAGAGCAGACGGCGTCGGCATGCGGTCTATTCCAGAGCGTGCAAAGAAATTTAGGGTCAGGGCCCTGGGCCGTGAATTCGAGGCTTCAGCCCAGCAGGGCCGGCACCCAGCGGTTGATGAGCGCGCCTCCGACGATGAGCCAGCCGAACAAGATCAACGCCAGCAGCAGCGGCTTGGCCCCGGCCTTGCGAATGGCGCCGATGTGCGTGGCCAGGCCGAGCGCAGCCATCGCCATCGCCAGCAGCGCGGTGTCAATCTCGATCGTCACTGCCACCACCGACGCCGGCAGCCATTGCAGCGAATTGAGCAACACAACCGCGACGAAGCCGAAGGCGAACCAGGGCACAGCGAGTTGACCCTTGGCGTGAGCATGCTCTGCCTCCACCAGGGCTTGCAGGGTGCTGTCGCGCGCCAGCCAAGCCGACAGCATCACCAGGAACGGCGCCAGCATCATTACTCGAACCATCTTCGCGATGACGGCCGAGTTGGCTGCGTCCGGGCCCACCGAACGTGCTGCGGCCACCACCTGGGCCACCTCGTGGATGGTCGATCCGACGTAGATGCCGAACCCGTTGGCGCCGCCGGGGATCAGCGCCCAGTGCCGGTTCAGCTCGAACAGCGCCGGGTACAGGAAGATCGCCAGCGTGCCGAACACCACCACCGTGGCCACCGCCACCGTGACCTGCTCGGCGCGCGCCTTGACCACCGGCTCGGCGGCCATCACCGCAGCAGCGCCGCAGATGGCACTGCCAGCGCCGATCAGCATCGCCGTCTTGCGCTCCAGGCCCAGCCAGCGCGTGCCGATGAGGCAGGCCAGTGCGAAGGTCGAGCCCAATATCATCGCGTCGATGGCGACACCAGCTATGCCAACATGGTCAATGTCCTGCACGGTGAGCCGCAGGCCGTACAGCACCACGCCCAGGCGAAGCAGGTTCTGCTTGGAGAAGTTGACGCCGGCGCCGCTGGCTACCGCCCAGCGCGGGGCCCACGGGTAAACCGTGTTGCCCACGATCATGCCCAGCACGATGGCCAGCGTCAGCGCACTGAAGCCATGGTCCTGCAGCCAGGCGATGCGGCCCAGCGCGATACCGGTGGCAGCCAAGGCGCCGCTCAGGGCCAGGCCGGGGAGCATGCGTGCGAAAGCCGATGCAGAGGCCGATGTGCGTGGCTCAGGAAGTACGTTGATGGTCATGCTGCTTGCCTCCGGTTGAAGTTCATGAGGACGAAGCTTCCGGCTTCATAGATGACCCGTCAAACGGGTTGTATCGCTAAGATGTACCCATCTGATCGCTTTGCAAACAAATCCGCCATGAATACCCTTCGCCTCACGCTGCGACAGCTGCAGATCTTCGTGGCGGTTGCGCGCAGCGGCACTACCACGGCAGCCAGCGCCGAGATCGCGCTGTCGCAGTCGGCCACCAGCTCGGCCGTGAATGAACTTGAGCGGCTGCTGTCGCTGCGCCTGTTCGACCGCGCGGGCAAGCGCCTGCTGCTCAACGACAACGGCCGTGCGTTACTGCCGCGGGCCCTGGCGCTGCTGGACGGTGCCGCCGGCATCGAGTTGATGTCCCGCGATGGCAGCGCCCAGGCGCAGTCGCTGCGCATCGGCGCCAGCACCACCATCGGCAACTATGTGCTGCCCAGGCTGCTGGCCCGTTTTGTCGCAGCGCAACCGGGCCATGCCAGTGCCTGGCGCTCAAAGGTCGTGATCGGAAACACGGCGGCCATCTGTGACGCGGTCGCTGCGTTTGAACTGGACGTGGGCCTGATCGAAGGGCCTTGCCACCAAGCGGCGCTGGCCGTCACGCCATGGCACCAGGACGAGATGGTGGTCGTTACATCGCCCGACAGCGCGTGGGCACGAATGAGCCTGGCCGGCGAGCGGGTGCCAATGCGGACACTGCGTGAAGGGGTCTGGCTGGTGCGTGAGTTGGGCTCGGGAACGCGCGAGGCCACCGACCAAAGTCTGCTGCCCCACTTGCGCTCCTACCGTCGAAGCATCGAGCTGGGAAGTTCGGAGGCGATCAAACATGCGGCCGAGGCGGGTATGGGCGTGGCCTGCCTTTCGTCGTGGGTCGTGAGCGACGCTTTGGAGGCCGGCCGCCTGTGCCGCATCGCCACGACCTTGCCGCGGCAGCTCCGACAATCTCACCTGGTCGTGCATCGCGACAAACAGCCCACCGCTTCGCTGCTGGCATTTGTCGACCAGGTATCTGGCGCCGAGAACACGGCGCCATGAAATGTGACTCCATCGAGGTCAGGCCTGAGCAGCTCGCCAGTCGGCGCTCAAAGCTTATCCACGCACCTTCAACGAGATTCACGGCAGGCTCACCTGCACAAATGCCGGATGCGGATGGCGAGGTCAAGACTGCCGCATATCCACATACCGCGCGCGATGTCTTGGGCATTGCGATCCAACGGCCACCCCTTGTCTCCTTCTTTATTTGCGGCGAGAGCAATGATCAGAATGTTGCAACAGCATCAGGTCAAAGTGAACTATTGCCCGTCTATCACGCACTTTGAGGAGCACTGGGAACCCGGGTGGCGGGTATTGCGCTACGGACACTGAAGGACCAAAAGAAGTGATTCGCCCTCCCTGCTGGCGCTTGAAGAAGGCCTGCCCATGGTCCAGAACACCGTTTCGTCCGTGACGCAAAGGGCCATTCCAGAACTTTGCACTTCGCTACAGTGCCGAACGACCGGTACAGGTAATCGATCGGTCGCTTGAGATCCTGACCGGTAAGCGACCGCTTGCGTTGGCGCCCATGGACTCTGCCGTCGAACCTAAGGCTACGCTGAACAAGTAGCCGATTTGAGCGATCCGCTGCCCAATGGGTCGCTGACGCGGGGAAGCCTCGCGGTTTGACCGCGTTCCCCGGCCATACCGGCCGTGCTTGCGCACTTGGAGTGCGCAACGGGCGCACTCATGCCGCGAGGCGCTGCCGCGCCAGGTAGATGTTGGCCAGACCCAGCACCACGAACGAACGTGTGGCGTTCTTGGCAAGGCCTCGGTAGCGCACCTTGGCAAAGCCCCAGAGCCGCTTCACCACGGCAAAGACGTGTTCGACTCGGGCGCGGACCTTGGACTTGTTGTGATTCTTCGAGCGCTCGACCTCGTCGATCTCGCCATCCCTGCGCACGCGCTGGTTGGTGAAGTCCTTGGTCTGGGGCGCCTTCGATTCGATCAACGCCCTCTGGCTGGCGTAGGCGCTGTCGCCGTATACACGCTGCTCGTTCCCGTGCAACAGCTCGGGCAATGGATGTTTGTCATGCACGTTGGCTGCCGTGACCACAGCGCTGTGCGCCAGCCCAGTGCGGCTGTCCACGCCGATGTGCATCTTCATGCCGAAGTACCACTGCTGGCCTTTGCGGGTCTGGTGCATCTCCGGGTCGCGCTGTTTGTCGGCGTTCTTGGTCGAGCTGGGCGCGCCGATGATGGTGGCATCCACGATGGTGCCGGTGCCCACCTTCATGCCTCGGGCCTGCAGCACCTCCCCCACCTTGGCAAACAAGGCCTCGCCCAGCTTGTGCTTCTCCAGCAGGCGGCGAAACTTCAGCAGCGTGGTCCCGTCAGGCACACGTTCACGCCCCAGATCAATGCCTACAAAGCGGCGCAGCGCCGTGCTGTCGAGCAGAGCCTCCTCGCAGGCCTCATCAGCCAGGTTGAACCAGTGCTGCACGAAGTACATCCGCAGCATGCGTTCCAGTCCGATCGGTGGGCGCCCGTTGCCGGCCTTGGGGTAGTGCGGTTCGATGACCGAGCACAACTCCTGCCACGGCACGATCTGCTCCATCGTCGCCAGGAATGTGTCCCGCTTGGTGAGCTTGCGGTATTGCTCGTAGCCGTCGCCTTGATCGGCTGCCATCGCCAGGGTTTGCTGTTTCATCTTCACCTTCGTGTCTCTGGTGTCTCGATACATGCAAACCTCGCGCCACCTCTCAACTTGTTCAGCGTAGCCCTAAGTGGCAGCAATCAGTCTTGACTTGACGATGGGCACGGAGACGTGAACGGCCGCTGATGGCCGATGTGCGTCATGGTAGCGGGGGCGGTGGTGGGCACTGAGCGGACTGAGACCTTGGGACCTTACCTCGACTGGTCTTTCAGTACTCGCAGCGCCAAGTAGGCTACGCAAGCGCCGAGGGCCGTCCAAAACAGGTGGTAGGCAACATGGCCGGCAGGCACACCAAGTGCTGCCTTCAAGACTTGCGCCAGACCGTTGCGGAGCGACGAGATGGTTGGCGACGGCGGTGCCAATGTGACGGCCGCCCATGCGCTGAGCAAACTCAAGCCGGCTCCCACAACGAAAAAGAACCAAGCAGCAATCTTCGCTTCGCGCACGTTGCCTCCTCCTCGAATGTCCACTTCTGGCCGCTTTCGGCAGTTTGGCTGCAGTCCGGTCAGTTGTTCTTAAGTTGTTCTCTCGCGTCCTGCCAGTCTTCCCAGCAGTGCTCTGGCCTGACATCTCGATAGCCCCGCTCTTGCTCCATAGCTAAAGCCGCGCTGTAGGGCATGCTCATGCACACAGACTTATCGCGGATGGCATGTACTTCCAATTCTGTTAGTGGCGAACCCTTTTCACTCTCCAGCCGATACAAAATCGCGACGAGGGCTGGTATGAAAACGAGGCAAACAGGGTCATCTTCGACCGTTTTCTCTTCCATGGAGTCTGGCGCTTTCCAATTGATTTAACGTCTGATTGTGGCCGGTGTCAGACTCTTGCAAGTTCAGCCTCAACGAATCGCTGAATCCTATTTATCAGACTGGCGAGTTCAGGTTGGTTTCCATACATGTCGAACTCCCGGGTGGCGATGAGACCCATAGAAAAAGGTCCTGGTCTGGGGCCTTGCTTGCCACTCGACGCAAATTCGCGACACCAGGCAAGTTGACGCTCAATGCTTTGTGCGGGCTCCAGGCCGGCTAACGCCATAGGGTAAATGTCGGCTAGTGCGCCGTCTATGAGTGCGAGCAGTTCGTTATTCATGTAAATGTTGAATGGCTGCTTCTGGCCAATAGTACGCGTTCGATGGCTAAGTCTGGAGGACGGCAATCGCTGCGTAACTGGCATTCCTGATAGCAGTAGGCAGAGTCACTGCTGCACTGACAGAGGGAAGAAACAGACCCCATGTGGTCTATCTAAATGCCTGAGCAATTGCCGTTCTCGGCCAGGCAAGTGACTGAAGACGACTACGGCAGGTTCTACAGTACGTGAACTGAGCTTGGCATCCGAAGACACTGCGCGTAGGCGCACCGTAAGGTTGAGTCGCATGGGGGCGACAAACAAAGGCTCAAGGCCCCGCGTTGAGTACATGTGATTGAATCCGAGGCAACGCGCCGAACCGTGCGCACAGGCGTGTCTCTGAGGTGCACCGCCTGTACACCCTCGATCTCCCAATGTTCACTCGCCGTCTTGCCCTGCGCACTTTTCTGACACTCGCACTATTGGCGGTTTTGCTGCCCCTGGTGCTTGCCAGCAGCAGTTTGTTTTATCGCTCTGCTACGGGTGCCATGGAAGAGTTCGCGCTGCAATTGGCTGACGAGGTCTCAGGCAGGGTCCGCGAAAAGGTGGTCTCCTTCTTTGATGTGCCGCAGCGCGTAGTCGCTTTCAATGTCGAGCAAGTGCGCGCCGGATATCTGATGGTTCAGCAACCTGACGTGTTGATGCGCCAGTTCATGCTGCAGATCGACCAGCAACCCCAACTGACCTTCATATCCATGGGCATGCCTGATGGCCAGTACTACGCCGGCAGCCGTCCCCCTTTGGGGGAGGACCGCGCTTTGCGCATGCTGCGCGCACGGATCATTGATGGCCGGGCCATGGAGGTTTTGCGCATCGACGCCGTGAGTCGCGAGCCAACGCTGATTTCCCGCAGCGAGGTGGGCTTTGACGCACGTACCCGTCCGTGGTACCAGTCAGCGATTGCCAATGATGGGGTCGCATGGTACGCGCCTTATCGCTACATGATCAACGATGCGCAAGGCGCATATGCCGCAATTGGCATGGGGATTTCAGCTCCGGTCCGCTCACGCGATGGCAGTTTGATCGGGGTAGTCACCGCCGATGTGGCGCTGTCCCAGCTCAACGAGTTTCTGGCCGCGCTGGCCTCCGAGTCCGGGGGCAGGGCCTTTCTGGCCGAGGCCTCGGGAGAACTGCTTGCAATGTCCTCGCACGATCCGTCTGCAGGTGTATCGGCTTTGGTGGATGGGCAGCGTGTGCGCATCGACCAAAGCCACGACCCTGTGATGCGTGCGTTGGGGCAGCACATCCTGCAGAGCGGTCAACGCGAGGGAAACCGATTCATGGATGTGGACGGTGTGCGTCACCTGGCGCGTTGGTGGACGCATGCGCTGGATCGCGGTCCTGTGCTGACGATGGCGATCATCCTGCCTGAGAGCCGCTTCAACACGCCGTTGCGGGGAGTGCTACGCAACACGATCTACACCACGCTGGCCGTCTTGCTGGCTTCAGTGCTGTTTTCGGTATTTGTGGCCAGCCGGTTGGTGAGACCCTTGCAGGTACTCAGTGACTGGGCAGTCAGACTGACCCAGTCCGACTGGAATGCCCAGGCGCCTAAATCCAGCCCTATTCGCGAGTTACGATCTCTGGCGGATTCCATGGGCTACATGGCAGGGCATTTGAAGGAGCATGCCGAAGATCTGGAGCAAATGGTCGCGCAACGCACCCAGGAGTTGGAGAGTGCTGTGGCCTCGATTGAGCAGACGCTGACCGACCAGCGCCATTTCATCGCCATGCTGTCCCATGAGGTACGTTCTCCACTGGCGGTGATCAACACCGCCGGGCAGTTGCTTGCGCTGCGCTCCAAGGATGTGCCTGCGCAGCTGGCATTGGCGCAACGCATCCTGCGGGGCTCGGCGCGATTGAGCTACTTCTTTGACAACTGCCTGACCCAGGACCGCATTGATAGCCACAACTTTGCGGTAGAGCCAGTACCCGTTGACGTGGGAGAGTTGTGCTTGTGGGTAACGGAAAACGGAGGCCAACTGTCTGCCGAGCACCCGCTGTACCTGGCGGTGGAACCCGGGTTGCCATCATTGAATGGCGACCCCGTGCTGTTGCGCGTGATGCTCATGAACGTGCTGTCGAACGCATTCAAGTATTCCGAGGTGGGTGCAACGGTGTCTCTTAGCGTGCACCAGCAAGAGGGCCAGTGCCGTTTTGTCATTGAGGACGAAGGCCCTGGCATTCCGCTGGAAGAGCAAACGCTGGTGTTTGAGAAGTACCGCCGCGGCCGTACGGCAGAGGGCAAACCCGGTGCCGGACTGGGGCTGGCTTTGGTAAAACGGATCGTTGACTTGCATGGTGGGGCTGTCCAGCTACAGGCCGTCCAACCCCAAGGCACTCGCTTTGTGATCGACATCCCGTTGAATGTGACACCGGTGGCCTGAATGTTGCATTCCGGACAGGTGCCGGAGGTATTCGCAACATGACCCAATCCAAGCCCAGCATTGCTATCGTAGAGGACGACTCCGATCAACTGCACAGCATCGAGGAGTTCTTGCTCGACTCGGGCTACAGCGTTTGGGGTGCGGGTAGCGCCGAGGCGTTTTACAAAGGTTTCACCGTTCAGCCGGTCGATGTGGTTCTCTTGGACCTGGGGCTTCCCGGTGAGGATGGCCTCAGTGTGGCGTCGCTACTCAAGTCCAGACCCGAGGTGGGGGTGATCATCCTCAGCGCCCGAGATTCACTGGACGATCGCCTGGCAGGAATGCGTGCTGGGGCAGATCGTTACCTGGTCAAGCCGGTCAACCTGCTGGAGTTGGCTGCAAATATTGACGCTACGGCGAGCCGACTTGCCCCCAGGACAGCCGTAGACCCCGCAGGATCGCTGGTTGCTGCGACCATACCTGTCGCAAAGACGGCGTGCTGGGTGCTGGCCATGAAGGACTGGGTACTGTCATCGCCGCAGGGCAAGTGTCTGCCACTGACGACCCACGAGTTCATGTTCTTGCAGCAACTCCTGCGAGCGGATGGCCAGCCAGTGCCCAAGCGCGACCTCAGCACTCACCTGTTTGGTGCTCGTGCCCAAAACGGGGCTGAACGGCTCAACTTGCTTCTCACGAGGCTGCGCAAAAAGGCAGCGGAAGCGTTTTCTGAACCTCTGCCAGTCAAGACGCTGCACCAGATTGGCTACGCCTTTACAGCCTCAGCACAGCTCGTGCAGGACACTCAACGGCTGCATTGACACTCCCGTGATCCCCTTGAAGCGGCGCTAAACCAGACGGGGAGCGCGCCGCGGCTTGGCCGCGCCAGCAAAGAAAGCGTGCTGGGTTAACCCTGTGCTTGCATGAATCCAAATGAAAGATTTGGAAAGATCAGGAAGGTGGTTTCTTGGACACCATGGAGGTGGCAACTCTTGATCTCCCACTTCTACTCACTGGAGTCCTCCATGCAACGTCGTCATCTTCTGCAAGTCTCGGCACTGAGTGCGCTGTCCGCCTCTATCGGCCTGACCCGCAGCGCCTTTGCGCAGGCCCCGGGCGCCATTCAGTTTGGCTGTCCGGTACCGATGTCCGGTCCTTTTGCGGCCAACGGAAAGTTCGCCGACATGGGGATGCGACTGGCCATTGAGCAATATGGCAAAGCCCTCAATCGCCCGCTGGCCTACACACTCCTGGACACAGAGGGCAAGCCCGCTACAGCCGTGCGCAAGGTGCAGGAAGCAGCCCAGCAGCAAGGGGCTCGATTCTTCGCGGGCGGCATCCTTTCGGGCGAGGCCCTGGCCATGGGCAAGGAGGCCGAGAAGGCTGGCGGCCTGTTTGTGACCACGGCTGGGGCCGATGAAATCACTGGGTCGGACTGCAATGCTGCGACCTTCCGTTGGTCGGTGCCCACTTTCGGCGCCGTCGAGCAGACGGTGCGTCCGCTGATCGATTCCATGCCTAAGGCCAAGCGCTGGTACACCATCACACCGCAGTACGTGTTTGGCGATGGCCTGCTGTCGGCTGCCAAGAACATCTTCAAGGAAAAGGGGATCGAGCATGTGGGTAACAGCTACCACTCGCTGACCGAGAAGGAGTTCAGCGGCTACATCACCAACGCTCTGGCCGCAAAGCCCGATGTCCTGCTGCTGCTGAACTTTGGCGCGCAATGTGCCGACACGCTTCGCCAGGCCGTGAGCTTTGGTATGCACAAGAACATGACGATCCTGGTGGCCTGGGCCTCTGGTTTGGAGCAGTTCGAATCGCTGGGCGCTGACCTGTGCGACGGTATCTACTTTGGTGCCCAGTACTGGCACACGGTGGATTCCGAACTCAACCGCGATCTTGTCAAACGCACCAATGACAAGCTCAAGATGAACCCCAACTACAGCCTGGCGGGCTCCTATATCTGCACAAAGCTGCTGATCGACGGAATCATCAAGGCCGGGTCCGTGGAGCAAAAAGCCGTGATCGCCGCACTGGAGGGCCACAAATACCAGGGTCTGACCGGTGAGGAAGAGGTACGAAAGGCGGACCACCAGGTGCTCAAGAACTACTACCTGCTCAAGGGCAAGGCCAAGTCCAAGATGAAGAACAAGGACGACTACGTGGACGTGCTCAGTTCGGGCAAGTCGTTCCTGCCCATCGACCAGACGGGCTGCAAGCGCGCCTGACCCTCGCGGCGTCCGCCGGGCTGGGCATAGCCCCATGCGCGCGCTGTGGCCGCCCCATTTTTTTGAGAACCCCAGCGGCATCGACAGGGTGCGGCTGGTGGTCGTTCGGCCGAGCACTTTATGAACATTTACCTTCTACAGGTCATCAATGGAATCGGCATTGGCATGCTGTATTTCCTGTTGGCGGTGGGCCTGTCCATTGTTTTTGGTTTGCTGCGATTCGTGAACTTCGCGCACGGGGCGTTCTACCTGATCGGAGCGTATTTTTGCTACCAGATGACGCGATGGGGCATGAGCTTCTGGTTGGCTCTGGTAGTGGTGCCGCTGGTGGTGGGGGCGATTGGCTGGGCCACGGAAAAGCTGGTCCTGCGCCACGTGTATGCCTCGGACCATGAGTTTCACATCCTCGTGACGGTGGGTCTGGCACTCGCAGTCCAGGAGCTGGTGATCCTGCAATGGGGCCCACTGGGTGACAGCGTGGCGGTTCCCGACGCGCTGCAGGGAGTGGTGATGTGGGGCAGTTTCATCTACCCGAAGTACCGCCTGTTCGTGATCGGCTTTACTTCGGTGCTGGCAGTGCTGCTGTGGTGGGTTCTTGAGGGCACGCGACTCGGTAGCGCTGTGCGAGCAGGCAGCGAGTCGACCGAGATGGTCTCGCTGCTCGGCATCAATGTGCTGCGTATTTTCAGCCTGGTATTTGGTTTGGGCGCAGCCACCGCTGCACTGGCCGGCGTGCTTGCATCCCCCATTCGTGGAGCAGAACCCTTCATGGGCATTGAAGCCCTGGCGGTAGCTTTTGTCGTGGTGGTCGTGGGGGGGCTGGGCAGTTTCAGTGGCGCATTGCTGGGCGGATTGATGATCGGCATTGTGCAAAGCATCATGAGCACGCTATGGCCAGAAGGGGCCCGCCTGATGATCTATGTGGCTATGGCGGCCGTGCTGCTACTGCGTCCCCACGGCCTGCTGGGCCGCAAGGAGTGAACCCCATGAAGAAATACACGCATTTCCTGTTTGCAGCAGTGGTGGTGGTGGCCATGCCGTTGCTGATGCAGTCGGGCTCCTTGGCTAGCGAGGTACTCATCTTTGCGCTGGCGGCCATGGGATGCAATCTGCTGCTCGGCTTCACCGGCTTGCTTTCGTTCGGGCAGGGCATTTTCTTTGGTCTGGGCAGTTACACCGTTGCCTTGCTACTCACCCGCTGGCCTGTTCCCATGCCGCTTGCGTTGCTGCTCGCCACCGTCATGGGAGCGCTCGGGGCGGCCGTGGTGGGCTGGGTGGCCATTCGCCAGCGTGGCACCTACTTTGTGATGCTGACATTGGCCTTTGCGCAGATGTTCTATTTCATTGCGTATACGGCGACCGGCTTGACGGGGGGGGACAACGGGTTGATGGATATCCCTCGTCCCAATGTGTCCATCCTGGGCTTTGACCTGTGGACGTTGGCGTCGCCCTGGCAGTTCTATGGTTTTGTTTCGCTGATTTTTCTGGTGGTGTTCTGGCTGCTGCTCAAGGTGTCACGCTCGACATTCGGGCGAACCTTGCTGGCAGTGCGAGACAACGAAGAGCGTGCGGCTGCCATTGGCTACAACCTCAGGCTGCTCAAGCTGCAGGCGTTTGTGATCTCGGGTGCTGTCACCGGTCTCGCGGGGGCGCTGCATGCCATGATGACCGGCCTGGCTCCGCTGTCCAACGCGGAGTACCACACCAGTGAAATGATCCTGGTGATGACCGTTATTGGCGGGACGGGCAACCTGTTTGCCTCGCTGCTGGGATCAGCGTTCTACCTGCTGCTGGCCGACTGGCTGTCTCAACTGTGGCCGCGTTGGCTTTTACTGCTGGGCATTGCATTGATGGCCGTGAGCCTCTGGATGCAGCGCGGGCTGTGGGGCCTGGGTGAAACGGTCTGGAATCGGCTGCAAGGGCATCGCAAACAGTCGGCTGGCATGGTGGTGGCGCCATCGGCAGCTGCAGTTCCTGCGAAAGGAGAACAGGCATGAGCCCAAAGACCCCGATCTTGTTGGAAGCCATTGATGTCGAGAAGCACTATGGCAAGTTTGCAGCGCTGGGCGGTGTCAGTCTCCAGGTGCGTGCGAATACCGTGCATTCGGTGATTGGCCCCAACGGTGCTGGCAAGACCACGTTGTTCCATATGCTCACCGGCACCAAGACAGTCAGTGGGGGCCGGATTCTTTTTGATGGACAGGATGTCACGCATGAGCCAGACCATCGGCGGGTGCAGCGAGGCATTGCGCGTTCATTCCAGGTGACCAGTCTGTTCTTGAGCTTGCCGGTGCGTGAGAACCTGCGCCTTGGCGCACAAGGCGTACAGCCTGCACGCGCCCTGAATCCTTGGCACGAGCCGGTAGGGGCGCGTGCGCAGTCGCAGGTGGTTGACGCCGTTCTGTCGAAGGTGGGACTGGAGAACCTCGCAGACACCCCCGCTGGCAATCTTTCGCATGGCCAGCAGCGCCGGCTGGAAGTGGGCATGGCCCTGGCTGCACGGCCCAAGGCCATTTTCCTGGATGAGCCCACGTCGGGCATGGGCATCGATGACCTGGACGACATGAAGTGCTTGATCAAGAGCCTGCGCGACGAACACACGGTGGTCTTGATCGAGCACAACATGAACATCGTGATGGATATCTCGGACACCGTGACGGTGATGCAGCTGGGGCGCGTGCTGGCCGAAGGCATGCCACACGACATACGCAGCGACGAAAGGGTGCGGACTGCGTACTTGGGCAACATGATCACAGGGGGCAAGGCATGATTCTCGATGTTGACAACCTGCATGCCCACTACGGCAAAAGCCATGTGCTTCAGGGTGTGTGTTTCACGGTGGGTAACGGCGAACTGGTCACCCTGCTGGGGCGCAACGGCGCAGGCAAGACCACCACACTCAAGAGCATCGCCGGGGTAGTCGCTCCCACGCAGGGCCGTGTGGCATTTGCCGGCAAACCGCTGCAGGGTCAGGCTTCGCATGTGATCGCCCGGCAGGGGGTGTGTCTGGTACCGGAGCACCGGGGCATCTTCAAGCTGCTGACCGTGGAAGAGAACCTGATGCTGGGCCTGCGAAAAAGCTCACCCTGGCAACTGGACGACGTGTACCGCATTTTCCCCAGGCTCAAGGAGCGCAAGCGTAACGGCGGTGGGCAGCTCTCCGGCGGCGAGCAGCAAATGCTAGCGATCGGCCGCGCGCTGATGAACGACCCCAAGCTGCTCATGTTGGACGAGCCCGTGGAGGGGCTGGCCCCCGTGATCGTGGAGGAAATCGTGGCCCAGCTCAAGACCATCAAGGCCGCAGGCGTTGCCATCTTGCTGGTGGAGCAGAACCTGGAGGTCTGCACGCAACTGGCCGACCGCCATTGCATCCTGGAACAAGGACGCATCGTCTACACAGCCGACAACGCAAGCTTTCTTGCCGATGAAGAGGTCAAAGACCGTTATCTGGGCGTGGGCTTGGCCTGAGCCCTGGCCCATCCCGCATTGAATCCCGAAGGGCGTTTCATGAAGTTTCTGATTGCTCGTCTTAACCACGAGACCAATACCTTTTCTCCAGTGCCCACGCCCTTGAAGGCGTTTGCGCCGGAGTACGACGCGGCGGCCTTCCATGCCAACTTCGGCATGCGAACGGCGATGGCGGCTTTCATTGATGCAGCAAAGCGGGTAGGGGCGCAGTGCGTGACGCCCGTCTCCGCCACGGCAAACCCCAGCGGACCGGTAGATGCCGACGCCTACCGCCAGTTGACGGACCGCATCGTCGCCGCAGCGGTGGGTTGCGATGCCATCCTGCTCGATTTGCATGGCGCGATGGTGGCGCAGAACACACCGGACGGGGAAGGAGACCTGCTTGCCCGGGTGAGGGCGGCTGCGCCTGGCGTACCTTTGGGTGTAGCACTGGACCTGCACGGCAACATCACGCAGAAGATGGTCGATAACGCCGATGTGATGGTCGGGTTCAAGACCTACCCGCATGTGGACATGTACGAAACGGGCGAGCACGCGGCACGTCTCGTATTGCAGATGTTGCAGCAAGGCACGCGCTATGCCGTGCGCTGGCGACAGTTGCCCCTGCTCAGTCACACCCTGCGCAGCACGACCTTGGGTGGCGCTATGGCCGCCGCCGTGTCATCGGCGCGGCAGGCTGAAGGGGAGGGTGTGCTGGCCATGACCATCTTTGCAGGCTTCTCCTTGGCCGACATCGCCGCACCATGCGTGAGCGTAGTGGCCACGGCGGAATGCACTGCCGAGGGTGAAGCGCTGTGCGCCGCTGCGCTGGACCGCGTGGCTGCCCAGATCTGGGCGGAACGTGAAGGCTACGTATATGCAAGCGAGCCCTTGGCCGAAGCCTTCGTTCGGGCGCAGCGCATGGCCGAAGGAGCGGGCAAGCCCGTGCTGCTGCTGGATCACAGCGACAACTGCATGTCCGGAGGAACCTGCGACACCATGGACGTGCTGCAGGCCGCCTGGCAGCATGGCCTGACTGGTATCGCCACGGGGCCGCTGTCTGATCCGGAGGCCGTTGAGCAGCTCGTGGCGGCCGGTGTGGGCGCGCAGGTGTCGGTGCGCCTGGGCAACAAGGTGCCGCTGGCTCGGCTGGGCATTGTCAAAGAGCCCGTGCTGGTGCAGGGCACAGTGCGTGCCATCAGCGACGGCAGCTACACCGTGACGGGCCCGATATACACCGGCCAGCGCTGCTCCATGGGACGTGCCGTCTGGCTGGATGCCGGCGGCACGCAGATCGTGGTGGTGGAGCAGCCGCACGAACCGTGGGATCTGGGCGTTTTTTCTTGTGTGGGCCTGAACCCCACGGCATATCGTTACCTGCTGCTCAAGTCGCGCATGTACTGCCGACCGGTCTTCGTGCCGCTCTCTGCTGGATTGGTGGAGTGCGATAGCCCCGGCGTGACCAGCTCGGACTACCAGCTGTTCCCGTTCGAAAACCTGCGCCAGCCCGTCTACCCGTTGGGCGACGTGCTCACATATCCCTGACTGAGCTATATCTCTGGAGCTTCTATGGACACCAAAGTCAAACCCGACATCGAGACCCTGCGCATCAACGGCGATCGCCTGTGGGCGTCACTCATGGAGCTGGCGCAGATCGGCGCCACCCCCAAGGGCGGCGTGTGCCGCTTGACCCTCACCGACCTGGACAAACAGGGTCGTGACTTGGTGACCCGCTGGGCGCGTGAAGCGGGCATGACCGTCACCATCGACAAGATCGGCAACGGCTTCATGCGCCGCCCCGGCCGCAACAACAGCCTGCCACCCATCATGACCGGCAGCCACATTGACACCCAGCCCACCGGCGGCAAGTTCGACGGCAACTACGGCGTGCTCGCCGGCATCGAGGTGGTGCGCACGCTCAACGACCATGGCATCGAAACCGAGGCCCCCATCGAAGTGGCCTTCTGGACCAACGAAGAAGGATCGCGTTTCGTGCCCGTGATGATGGGCTCCGGCGTGTTCGCCAAAGCCTTCACGCTGGATCACGCCTACGCAGCTACCGACACCGAAGGCAAGACCGTGAAAGGCGAGCTGGAGCGCATCGGTTACATCGGAGACCAGGAACCGGGAGACCACCCCATTGGCGCCTACTTCGAAACCCACATCGAACAAGGCCCGGTGCTGGAAGACAACGACAAGACCATCGGCGTGGTCAGCGGCGTGCTGGGCATCCGCTGGTTTGACTGCACCGTCACCGGCATGGAAGCCCACGCAGGCCCCACCCCCATGGCCCTGCGCAAGGACGCGATGCTGGCCGCCACACGCATCATGCAAGACGTAGTCGCCGCCGCCCACCGCCACCCGCCGCACGGGCGCGGCACCGTGGGCATGGTGCAGGTGTTCCCCAACAGCCGCAACGTGATTCCGGGCCGGGTCAAATTCAGCATCGACCTGCGCAACAGCACCGACGCGCTGGTGGACGCCATGGCCGCCGAGGTCAAGGCCTTTGCCGACCAAGTGGCCAAGGAGCATGGCGTGCAAGTCCACATCGAAATGGTGTCCAGCTACCCCGCACAGCTCTTCCAGCCCGAATGCGTGCAGGCCGTGGGCCGCGCCGCCGCCAAGCTGGGCTACAGCCACATGCCTGCCGTCTCCGGCGCGGGGCACGATGCCGTGTACATGGCCAAGCTCGCACCCAGCGGCATGATCTTCATCCCCTGCAAGGACGGCATCAGCCACAACGAGATCGAGGATGCGAAACCCGAGCACATCGAGGCGGGATGCAACGTGCTGCTGCACGCCATGCTGGAGCGGGCTGGTACCTAATGCTATACAAAATATAGCGGCAGATACATGATTCCGTAGCGCTTGCACCCGTTTGGATGCAAAAAGCGGGTGGAACGGATCAGTCCAGCTTCGTCAGCCCCAGAAAGTGGTCCAGCATGTGGAAGTGGTCTTCGAAGAATTCCTCTTCCAGGCCTGCCAGCTGGTCGATGGGGATCCACTGCACCAGCGCTGCATCGTCATCGGCCTGCACCACCGGGAAGGGCGCATCGCCCAGGTCAAAGTAGTGTGCATGCGTGATGGTGCGACCGCGCTGGCTGCGGTCGGGGTGGTCGAACACGGCCACTGACTGCAG